>JBOHCW010000402.1:0-8687 GCA_050725375.1 Actinocrinis sp.
CCGGAACGGAAATTGTGTAGCAGGTTCGCACCAACGGTGTTTTTCCGATCGCGCCGGGTCACGCCGCGTGGAGCGGCGCGCCAGGCGCAATTCGACTTAAGAGAGCGGCGGCAGGAACAGTCCCTGCACGTCGACGACCAGGCTGACCGTGCCCCCGCTGCCGTTGTAGAAGTCGACCCCGCCGGCGGCGATCCCGACACTCACCAGGTTCGGCACCGTCTGGCCCGCGGTGAAGTTGAGGTTCGACGCGGTCGGCCGGGTCGAACCCGCCGGGTACGCGGTCAGATATCCGTTTGATTTCGGACCGGTGACCGTGACGTTGACCACGGCGCCGATCGGCTGCGGGCCCGAGGTGGGGTAGTAGTTGTCGATGGTGTTGGCGTCCACCAGGCGTGCGCTGCCGGCGGCCAGCGGGCCGGTGCCGTTGGCGCGGGTGTCGTAGACGCGTGTCGGGTAGAACGGCTCGAAGCCGGCCGTCGCCGCCGTGGTCGAGTCCCCGTAGTAGCCGGCCAGGTCGGCGACCAGGTCGATCGTCCCGGGGCTGGCGTTCCTCAGGTCGACCTTGCCGTCGTGCACCGGGACCGTCACCAGGTTCGGCACGGTCTGGCCGGCGGTGAAGTTGAGGTTCGACGCGGTCGGCGCGGTCGAGCCGTCCGGGTAGGCGGTCACGTAGCCGCCGGACCTGGCGTCGGTCACCGTCACGTTCATCGTCACGGCCTTGGCGCCGGCCGGGATCTTCGAGGACAGGTCCAGGTGCACGACGCCGTTCGCGGGCACCGGCGCCTTGGCCGGCACTCCGGTCGCCGTGCGGGTGTCCAGCACGCGCACCGGGGCCTCGGGCTTGAATCCGTACCCTGAGTTCGCGTAGTAGCCCTCGACGTCCGCGACGATGTGCACCGTGCCGGCGCTGCCGTTGAAGATGCGGACCTTGCCGTCGTCGACCATGGCGGTCACCAGGTTCGGCACGGTCTGGCCGGCCTTGAAGTTCACGTTCGACACGCTCGGCGTGAAGTTGCCCGGGTCGCCCGGGTTGTCCGGGTAGACGGTCAGGTAGCCGCCAGAGGTGGCGCCGACGGCCGTCACGTTCATCACCACGGCCGACAGTCCGGCCCTCGGGATGCCGTCGACGCCGGCCAGGTTGAGCGTGACGGAGGAGTGCGCGGGCACGGGCGTCTTCGTCGGTACGCCGGTCGCCGTACGCGTGTCGAGCATGCGGGTCGGCGGCATCGACGTGTAATGCGCGCCGAGGTCGACGGTTACGTCCGCGTTCTGATCCCAGTCCGTGTTCTTCGCGTGGCCGTCATTCGCGGTGATGGAGAAGTAATCGCGACCGGCCAGCGGGAACGAGTGCGCGACCGTGTCGGTGGCGCCGGAGGTCTCGACCGTCGGATGACTGCCGTCCTCGAACCAATACGTATACGTGATCGAATTCGACCAGGCGCCGGTCACGCCAGTCGTGATGTCCACGTCGAGGGGACCGCCGCCGGGGGCCTGCTTCACCGTGGCGGGGACGAACGCGATCGGGTCCTGGAACTCGTACGCGCCGCGGTCCACGTGGCTGCCGTCGCTCGCGGTGTCGGCGACCAGCGGGTCGTCGACCCGAGGTGCACCGGCCACGTCGGTGGACGGGGCGAGGGCCGCGTCGCCGGAGTCGATCTCGGGCGAGCCCTCGCTCGGGTAGCACGGGATGGACAACACGGTGAACGGGATCGGCGGGACGGTCAGCTTCGGATCGCCGATCAGATCGTGCGCGCCCTGACCGGTCGCGGCGAACAGGGCCGCCGGGTCCGCGTACGTGGCGCCGCCCCAGCTGTATGGGCTGGTGTCAGGTGTGTGAGCAACGTTGTAATCGAGCGTCGTGCCTGTGGCCGCCGTCGCCGCCACAGTGACGGGCACTGGCGCGGTCTGGTTTCCCGCGCAGTTGGAGCCGGGGATCTGGCTGGCCGTGTCGACGATGTTGTCGGCGATGGTCGACCCGGTGGAGGTGCCCTCCAGGTCGATTCCCGCGTCGCACGACGATGGAACGGTGTTGTTCTCGATGACGGTGCCCGGCGCGTCCGTGGCCGAGATCGCGGGCAGCTGCCCCGGGGCGTCAAGCTGGAACGGGCCCGCGTCGACGATGTTCTGGTTCAGGATGTCGCCGCTGGTGCCCGAGTCGAGTTCGATCCCGTAGGCGAGCAGGCTGCGGCTGACCGTCACCGCGCTCGACGTGCCGTCGACGGCCACGTCCCGGTACTCGCCGTTCGCGTCCACCGACTGAATGCCGTCCACGGTGACGTGCTGCGAGTTCTGCACCACGACGCTCTGCTTGTTGGACGTCACCGCGAAGCCGGTGACCGTGACGTACTGCGCGCCGTCGAGCACGAACGCGTGGTCGCCGAAAGCGGACACGCCGCCGCCGACCGGTCCGATCCACGTCGCGTAGGGCGCGCCCTCCGCGGTGAAACTGGACTGTCCGACGATCCGGATCGGCGCGGCGGCGGTCCCCTTGGCCTTCACCGTGACGATCTCGGGATACTGACCGCCGGCGACCATCACGGTCTGGCCCGGCTGCACGACCGAGACGGCCTTGCCGATGGTGCAGTACGGCACCCACGACGTGCCGGTACCGGAGTCAGAGCAATTCGACTGGAAGCCATTGCTCACGTAGAGCACCGTCTGCGTCAAAGCGTGAGCGGGACCCGCCGCCAACCCCGCCCCGGCCACCGCGAGCGCCAAAGGCATCGCGCCGTGTCTGAATTTCACGTAGCTCATCCCCATCCCGAAACCCGAACCAAGCCGCCGTCGGGGCGACGCGGCCCCGCCGCCCCTTACCCGGGCATACGGGAGAACTGTGGCACCAGGCGAGGGCCGGCACGCAGGTGCCGAGTGTTTCAACATTGCCACAAAATCAGAACACGTGCTTACTCTCCCGGATCGCGGGCGGGCATCATGGCAGGCGGCCCGGCCGTGCCGGGGTGGGCACCGAGATTTCGGGGGGAAACAGGATGCGATCTCATCGCGCCTTCGCGTTCGCCGCACGACCCTTGGCCGTCACACTGGCGGCCACGGCGCTGACCGGCCTGACCGGGGCCGCCGCGCACGCCACGTCCGCCGCCGCCCCGACCCAGCTGCCCGGGCTGCTGATGGGGCTGCGGTTGGAGAACAGCATCACGAACACGTACGTGGAGAACGCCGACGGCGGCAATCTGCACGCCCTCAACCCCCTGGGCGCGACCGACGGCACCAGGGTGACCTGGTCACCGAACGGGAACTGGATCCAGTTCAGGGGCGGTTCCGGCGAGGGCTTGGTCATGCACCCCGACGGTTCGGGACCGGCGATCCCCAGCGACGCGACCGAAGGCGTCGCGTTCAGCCCGGACAGCGCGAACATCGTCTACGGCGCGTCGAACGGCCTCGCGCAACAGCTGGCTTACACGCCGACGCAGTGTGCCAGTTTCAACCCGAAGACCGGCCAGTCGAACGATTGCAGCAAGCCGTACTTCACCGTGGACACCGGCGGCAACGACCACGACGTGACGATCTCGGCGTCCGACGTCGTCTACTTCCAGCACGACACGATGCTGAACCTCGCGACGGTGCAGTCCTCGGACATCTGGACCGATCACGGGAACCGGACGCCCGACCTGCTGATCACGAACGGCACCGAACCGGCGATCTCGCCGGACGGCCAGCAGCTCGCCTTCGTTCGCCCGGTCGGCGGATGGGACCAGATCTTCGTACAGGCCGCCGACGGCAGCGGTACGGCGATCCAGCTGACCAGCGGGGCGGCGACGCACGACAGCCCAAGCTGGCGGCCGGACGGCTCCGGCTTGTTCTACACCTACAACCCGGATACGCAGAGCATCTCGAACGCGATCAGCCACCAGCTGACGCTTTCCGGCGGTACGACTACTGACACGGTGGTGCCGGGCAACCTGCTCGACGTGACGCAGCAGCCGCTGCCCGCGCGGCAGACCTACCACGCCTACGGCCCGAAGCGGGTGCTCGACACCCGCACCGCGACCGGTGTGACCACGAAGACGCCCGTGCCGGTCAACGGCACGATCACCATTCCGATCGACGGTGCGCAGGGACTGCCGGCGAGCGGCATCAGCGCCGTGGTGCTGAACGTGACGGTCACCGGTCCGAAGTCCGCCGGATACGTCACGGTGTACCCGGACGGCCAGCCCGCGCCGAAGACGTCGAACCTCAACTTCAACCCCGGCCAGACCCTCGCGAACATGGTCACGGTGCCGGTCGTGGACGGCAAGGTGCGCTTCCACAACGGCAGCGGCGGCACGGTCCACCTCGTCGCGGACGCCTTCGGCTACTACACCAAGAGCACGGCCGACAACGCATTCACGGCCGTTGCGCCGATACGCATCATGGACACGCGCACCGCGACCGGCGTGCGCAAAGGCCAGATCGGCCCGAACGGCGTGGTCAAGCTCCAGATCACGGGAGCGAACGGGGTGCCGAAGAACGCGACCGCCGCGGTGCTGAACCTGACCGCGACGCAGGGTTCGAGCGGCGGCTACCTGACCGTTTACCCGGACGCCATGCCGCGGCCGGTCACCTCGAACCTCAACTTCGCCGCCGGCGAGACCCGGCCGAACCTGGCGGTGGTCCCGCTCGGCGCGGACGGCGCGGTCGACGTCTACAACCTCGCCGGCTCGGTCTCCGCGCTCGCCGACCTGATGGGCTACTTCACCCCCGGCGCGTCCTCCGGCTCGACCTTCGACGCCGGGGTGCCGAGCCGTGTACTGGACACCCGCGGCGCGACGGGCGTGACGACCAAGACTCCTATCCCGGCCTTCGGATCGGTCACGCTCACGCTGCCCGGTCTGCCGACCGGAACCACCGCGGTCGTGCTGAACGTGACCGCCACCGCGCCGACCGGCGGCGGCTACGTCACCGTCTACCCCGGCGACGGCACCAGCGCCCGGCCGGCCACCTCGAGCCTCAACTTCAGCGCGGGCGAGACGATCCCGAACCTGGTGGTCGTCGGCGTGCACAACAGCCAAGTGACGTTCTACAACGGCAGCCCCGGCACCGTGCACCTCGTGGCGGACCTGCTCAGCGCGTACGCGTCCTGATTCGAAAGCGAGCGGCGGATCGGCTCGCGCCGAGCGAGGTCACCTCAGGACTCGCGGGCCGATCACCAAAAGAGCCGGTAAGCATCAAATGCTTACCGGCTCTGACGTGGGTGCGCTCGATAGGATTCGAACCTACAACCTTCTGATCCGTAGTCAGATGCTCTATCCGTTGAGCTACGAGCGCTGGGTGTCGTCCGCGCGGATTTTGGTCCGCGCCCTGTTGACCAGTTGAGTGTACATGGTGTGGGGGGTGGGTCGGCAAACCGATAAGCCGGGGTGGTGGCGCGGGCTCGGCGCGGGAGTGGTTCCGAGGTGGTTCGGGTGGGGGTAGCCGGCGCGGGAAGCACGGACGCGCTGGTCAAAAACCGGTTGCGGGGCGCGCGGGCGGGCGAAAGACTCTTGGGGTCGCGCACGCTGGACGTGCTGCGGCGTGGCGGTCCGGGGTATCTGGGCCGACCGGCGGCGCTGCTGCTGCTACCGGTGATGGTTGCGGACTGAGGAGGTGGGCTCGTGGCTGGCTTCGTCTTTGTCGTGCACACGACCGTGCCACGTCCCGCCGCTTCGGACCGGCGCTAGTCGCGCGTTCAGCTTCTCCTCTCATCGGGCTTTGCGCCCGGCCGCACACGCTCGGATGCATACGCTCCGACGCTGCGCCGTGAGCTGCTGACTTACGCCGACTGGCTCATCCGACGGGCGGATTCAAACCGATCTTCATGTGATCACTTTTGAATCGCTTTGTTTGGAGACTTCCAGTGCGTTCGCACTCGTTCGACACGTCCGACTCGTCTGGGCCGGACCTCGATTCGTACGATTCTTATTCATATTCTGATTCGGGTTCGCGGTCGCAGGCGCCGGAGGGCGGGCGTGGGCGCGCGCGTAGGCAGCGCTTCGACGACGAGGCTGACGCCGGCGCGTCGGGCATGGGCTCGGGTTCGGGGCCGGGTTCGGTGCGGCGGGGGCGGCTGACCGACGTGGAGCGCGCGCGGCTCGCCGCCGAGCGCGAGGAGGCGTTGGACGGGCTGGATCTGCCGTCGGGCGCCGACCGGTGGTCCACCTGGGGGCAGGGCGAGTCCGGGCCGGAGCCTTACCCAGATTGGGTGATCACCGAGGAAGGCGCGGTCGACGCGCGGCTCGGGGTGGTCAAGACCGGTAAAGAGGCCGAGGTCCACCTTGTGGAGCGGTCGCTGCCGGGAACGTCGCGGCGGGTGCTGCTCGCCGAGAAGCAGTACCGCAGCGCCGATCATCGGCTTTTCCACCGGGACGCCGGGTACCTCGAAGGCCGGCGGATGAAGGAGTCCCGGATGGACCGGGCCATCGCCAACCGGACGTCTTACGGGCGCAAGCTGATCGCCGAGCAGTGGGCCGCCGCGGAGTTCGCCGCGCTGTGCGGGCTGTGGCTCGCGGGCGCACCGGTGCCGTATCCGGTCTCGCGGGTGGGGACCGACCTGCTGTTGGAGTTCATCGGGGACGAGGACGGCGGGGCCGCGCCCCGGCTCGCCCAGCTGCGGCCGGTTCCAGACCAGTTGACGCAGCTGTGGGAGCAGCTGACGGAAGGGCTCGCGTCGCTGGCCCGCGCCGGGTACACGCACGGCGACCTGTCGGCGTACAACGTGCTGGTGCACGACGGGCAGCTGGTGCTGATCGACCTGCCGCAGGTCGTGGACCTGGTCGTCAATCCGCGCGGTACGGAGTTGATGGCGCGTGACGTGCGGAACGTCACCGACTGGTTCGCCGCTCGCGGGATGGAGCGGGCGCAGGACATGGGGGACGCGCTGCTGGTACGGCTGTGGTCCGAGGCCGGGCTATCGAACTCTAAGGTGATCTAGTGAAGTAGGTAGATTTACTTAGATTCGGTGAGGGTTGCGGACCGGCCGGGCCGGCGGTCTGGCAGTCAGGCAGCAGGCGGTCAGGCGGTCAGGCGGGCTGGGAGCGCAGGAAGTGGCCGAAGTGGGGCACGGTGAAGGCCACCGAGCCCCGCTCGGCGGCGTAGACCAGGCCCTTCTTGATCAGGCTGTCCCGGGCCGGGGACAGGGAGGACGGACGGCGGCCGAGGGACGTGGCGACCTCGGCCGTGGCGACCGGGCCGTCGCCCAGCAGGGCCATCGCGCGCATGTATTCGCGCTCCGCGGGGGTGGCCCGCTCGTAGCGGGAACCGAAGAAGCCGACGGCCAGTTCGGCCTCGGCCTCGGGGGCGGCGACCTTGACGTCCTCGGCGGTGATCGGGGTCGCGGGAGCCGCGTCCCAGGCGACCTTGCCGTAGGCCTGGATGAAGTACGGGTAACCGTCGGCCGCATCGTATAAGGCATCGAGGGCTTGTGATGTGAACGCTACGTCTTCGCGCGCGGCGGGCGCGGTGAGTGCGTGGTCTGCGGACGGGCGGTCCAGGCGGTCGATGCGGTGGTAGCGGAACAGGCGTTCCGAGTACGACTTCGAACTCGACAGCAAGACCGGCAGGTGCGGCAGGCCGGCGCCGACGATGATCAGCGGGGCGCCGGTCTGGGACAGTTCGTGGCAGGCGGCGCAGAGGGCTGAAAGGTCGGCGGCCGGCACGTCCTGCATCTCGTCGACGAACAGCGCGATGCCGACGCCGAGGTCGGTGCCGACGGAGGCCGCGTCCGTGAACAGCTCGGTCAGGTCGATCTCGATGTCGCCGGAGTCGGCGCGGCCGCGGGCGGCGGGCACGTCGATGCCCGGCTGCCAGCGCGGGGCGCCCTTGGCGGCGGGCTTGCCCGAGCCGCCGGGCAGCGAGTCGCGCAGGGCGAAGGCCTTGATCACGGACAGGATGTAGTCGGTGCGTTCGGGGTCGCGGTGGCGCGGGGCCAGTTCGCGCAGCGCCATGTGCAGCGCCGCCGCGACGGGACGGCGCAGCGTCTGGTCGGGGCGCGCCTCGATCTTGCCGGTGCCCCACAGCCGGCCGATGGCCTGCGAACGCAGGGCATTGAGCAGCACGGTCTTGCCCACCCCGCGCAGCCCGGTCAGCACGAGCGAGCGCTCCGGGCGGCCGCGGGCGATGCGTTCGAGCACGACGTCGAACTGGTCGAGCTCGCGGTCCCGGCCGGCCAGTTCGGGCGGACGCTGGCCCGCTCCCGGGGCATAGGGATTCCTGATCGGATCCACGAAAAGGACTCTATGACGGCGTCTGCGCTCTACGCTAGACACTCATATACCCGGCGATCGTGCCGCCGACGGCATTGCCGGGGCCCCGAGTACGTTGTCATGACCGTCGCGTACATCCCGCAGCAGGACGGACCGCCCTATGGCCATCCATTTGGAGAAGATCACGACCATCGTCGACGGTTACCTGGCCGTGCATCCCGAGGACCGGGACGCGCTCGCACCTCTGATCGAGGCGCTGGGTAAGGGCTTCGACTTCACCTCGCGCCGGCGGTATCCGGCGCACATCACCGCAGGCGTCGTGCTGCTCGACGGCGAGGGCAGGATGCTGCAGATCCACCACCGCCGGCTCGGGCGGTGGCTCAATCCGGGCGGACACGTCGAGCCCGAGGACAAGTCGCTGACCGGCACGGCGCTGCGTGAGCTGGCCGAGGAGTGCGGCATCCGGGCCGAGGACGTCGAGCCGATCGGCGGCGAGGGCGACGACGCCCTGCC
>JBOHCW010000403.1:0-3894 GCA_050725375.1 Actinocrinis sp.
GGCGGGCCGCGACGCAGGCGGGGCGAGGCGGTTCTCGGAGCGCACCGGGCGGCCTGTGCGCGCGTTGGCCGGCTGGGCCGCCTTGCGGCGCGGCGGAGGCACGCCGTCATTGCCACCGTTGCCGCGGTTGCCGCCGCCGGTGCCCTGGGGGCTCACGGCCTGGCTCCGGTGGCCGAGGCAGACACCGACGGCGTCGCGGACGTCGACGGCCCGCCGGACGCGTTCGCAGGCGTCGAAGGCTTCGACGACGTGGAGCCGTTCGGCGTCGCGGAGTTCGACGCGGACGCGGACGGGGACGCGGTCGGCGAGGCGGGGGCCGTGGTCGGCGCAGCCGTCGGCACGCCGAGGACCGCGCCGTCGCCCGGGTTGAGGAACACCGGCCGCGGGTTGGGCACCATGCCGAGCGAGGAGGCCTGCGAGGCGAGCGCGCCGGGCGCGGTCAGCCCGGACAGGTGCAGTTGCAGTTGCTGTTTCTGGTCGGTCAGCTCGCTCTGCCGCTTCTGCGCGGCCTGCAGTTGGAAGGCGCCCCGGTCGAGCGCCGTGTTGAGCAGCAGCAGGATCACCAGTCCGACGGCGAGCAGGCCGAGCAGCAGGATCGCGAACGGGATGACCGAGCGGCGCCCGGCAAAGCCCTCGATGACCGCCACCGGCCCCGTGCGCGGCGGGCGGCGGGCCGGCCCGCTCGGACGCTCCACCATGGCGGCCAGTATTCCGCAAGGGCGGCGCCGGGCGGCGCAACGGCACGGGTCAGCGCGCCGATTCTCAGATCCGGGCGCGAATCTTCAGCCGGAACCGGCTGAAGGCGCGCAAATAAGACAGCGGAGAACGCCCGGAACACGTTTTGCACCCGCACCGCGCGGCTCAGCGGCGCTTCGAACCCCGCCGCGCCTTCGAGTACTTCGCCGCTTTGGACTGCCCGGCGCCGGGCAGCCGGTCCGCGACCGAGCCCGCACGCAGCCGACGAGCCGCCCGGAACTTCGCCGAGGCGGCGCGCGGGTTCTGCGCCACCTCCTCCTCGGTCGGCTCCTCGGCGCCGCGGGTCAGCAGGGCGAGCAGCGGCTCGGTCTCCGGCGGCGCGACCGGCAGGCCGGGCGGCGCCGTGGACGACGCTCCGGCCGTCAGCACCCGCTTGACCATCCGGTCCTCCAGCGAGTGGTAGGCGAGCACGGCGATGCGGCCGCCGACCGCGAGCGCGTCCACGGCCGCCGGGATCGCGCGCTCCAGCACCGGCAGCTCCGCGTTGACCTCGATCCGCAGCGCCTGGAACGTGCGTTTGGCCGGATGCCCGCCGGTGCGCCGCGTCGCCGCCGGGATCGCGTCGCGGACCAGTTCGGCCAGCGGCCCGGTGGTGCTGAACGGCTCCTTCTGACGCGCCGACACGATCGCGGCGGCGACCCGTCCGGCGAAGCGCTCCTCGCCGTACTGGCGCAGGATCCGCGCCAGGTCCTGCACCGAGTACGTGTTGACGACCTCGCGCGCGGACAGCGGCGCCGTCTGGTCCATCCGCATGTCCAACGGAGCGTCATACGCGTAAGCGAAGCCGCGCTCGCGCACGTCGAGTTGCAGCGAGGAGACGCCGAGGTCGAACAGGATGCCGTGAATGCGCGGCACGTTAAGGCGGTCGAGCACCTGGGGCAGTTCGTCGTAGACGGCGTGCACGAGGTCGATGCGGTCCGCGTACGGGGCGAGTCGGGCGCCAGAACGTTCGAGCGCCTGCGGATCGCGGTCCAGGCCGATCAGCCGGATGCCGGGGAACCGGGCCAGCATCGCCTCGCTGTGCCCGCCGAGGCCGAGCGTCGCGTCTACGAAGACCGCGCCGGGCAGGTCCGCGGCCGGGGCGAGCGCGTCGACACAGCGGTCGAGCATGACGGGGACGTGCCCCGCCTCGTTCCCGCCGACCGCCGCCATGCCGATCAGTATCCCATCGGACCGGTGCCGAGCAGACCATCCGCGCCAGGCCGGCCCGCCGGCCCCATTCACCCGATCGCACCGCACCCGGACGAGTACGGCCGCCCAGCGTGGCACGCGGCGGGTCCGCGAAAAGGCCGGTTCCGTTGCGGCGGTGCGCCCACGCCGCGGCCGGGTGGCGCCGGTAGCATGCCGCGACCGCTGGTCCCCGCCCGCTCGGATGTACTCACGAACGTTCTGCAACCGGGGAAGGGGCTTCAGAACGCGGGTGAGCGGGTGGAGGCCAGCGGCCGCGGGGCCGTGACCGGTTCGGTCAGGGCAGCTCCGGCGCCACCCCCCGGAACAGGTCGTCCTGGTCCAGGTCGGCGAAGGCCGGTTCCTTCTCGGCGACGTAGCGCTCCCAGGCCGCCGCGTCCCACAGCTCGAAGTGCGTGTCCGCGCCGACCACGGCGACCTGCTGGGTCAGGCCGGCGTACTCGCGCAGCGCGGGCGGAAGCGTGATGCGGCCCTGCTTGTCGAAGGACTGCTCGCTGGCGCCGGCGTACAGCACCCGCAGGTAGTCCCGCACGGCGCGGGGCGAGGCCAGCGATCCGGCGGCGGGGGCGCTGCGCACGCGGTCGGCCGCCTCGGCGAACGCCGACGCCGGCCACACCGACAGGCACCGCTCCTGCCCCTTCGTGATCACCAGCCGCTCCGTTCCGTCGATCCGGGCCGCCTCCTCGCGGAACCGGGCCGGCAGGATCAGCCGGCCCTTGTCGTCCAGGCGCGGGACGAAGGTGCCGAGGAACATGGCGCCTCCATCTCGTGTCAGGTCACCGCCGGGTGAGCACCCGGCTCCACGACGCCTCCACTTCCCTCCACTCTACTCCACAAACCGTCCCCTACGCTGTCCGAGTGCTCCACTTCGCCGCATCGGGGCCGTCGAAATCGTGCACCGCCGTCTGGTCGGCGTCTCGCCGCGACCCGGTCGCGCGCCCGTCCGGCGACAGCCCGGAAAGGGGGGTTCGACCCACGAATTCGATCGAGGTTCGGTTCAGTGTGCATATGAGTACGAAAGCCTGTTCCAAGGTCTTGCACACACACGGCCGACTTCAGGCAAGATGACCCCAACGGCTACCGGAAGAGGCGTGGCCGTGAACGAGGGGAGGGTCCGGTGCCGGGCACCACACAGGCGCAGGACGGCGAGATTCCACAGAGCGCCACGCGGGACCTGACGGGCCGTCCGTCCACCGTGGCCGACCGGATCCGCGAGCGGGTCGAGTCGGTCATCGAGGGCAAGGCCGAGGCGGTGCGCCTGGCGCTGACGGTGCTGCTGGCGGAGGGGCACCTGCTGATCGAGGACGTGCCCGGCGTGGGCAAGACCATGCTGGCCAAGGCGCTGGCCAAGTCGATCGACTGCACGGTGCGGCGCATCCAGTTCACCCCCGACCTGCGGCCCTCGGACGTCACCGGCGTGACGATCTTCGACCCGCAGCGGCGCGAGTTCGAGTTCAAGCCCGGCGCCGTGTTCGCGCACATCGTGCTCGGCGACGAGATCAACCGCGCCTCGCCGAAGACCCAGTCCGCGCTGCTGGAGTGCATGGGCGAGCGGCAGGTGACGGTCGACGGGGTCAGCTACCCGCTGGAGACGCCGTTCATGGTCATCGCCACCCAGAACCCGGTGGAGATGGAGGGCACCTACCCGCTGCCCGAAGCCCAGCGGGACCGGTTCACCGCGCGGATTTTCATGGGCTACCCGAGCGCCGAGGCCGAGCTGGCCATGCTCGACCTGCACGGCTCCACGTCCCCGCTGGAGTCTCTGGAACCCGGGGCCGCCGCGGCCGACGTGCGCGAGCTGATCGCGGCCGGGCGCCGGGTGCACGGGGCCGCGCCGCTCAAGCAGTACGTCATCAGCCTGGTCAGCGCGACCAGGTCCGCCCCGGACCTGCGGCTAGGCGCCTCGCCGCGGGCCACGCTGCACCTGCTCCGGGCCAGCCGGGCCCGGGC
>JBOHCW010000404.1:0-6446 GCA_050725375.1 Actinocrinis sp.
TCGACCTGTCCGGCTGCGCGACCCGCGCCGAGGCGCTGGACCGCATCACCGCGTACAGCGCGACGCTGCCCGACGACGCCGTCGTGCTCGGCACCGGCTGGGACGAAACCACCTGGGATCGCTCCGCTCCCGACGGGCAGCAGCCGCCGACGCTCGCGGAACTCGACCGCGCGGGCGGCGGCCGCCGCGTGTACCTGTCGCGCGTCGACGTACACAGCGCCGTCGTCTCCAGCGCACTGCTCGCCGCAGCGCCCGACACACGCGCCGCCGCCGGATACGCAGCGGACGGCCCGCTTTCCCGCGACGCACACCACGCGGTACGCGCCGCAGCCCTCGGCTCGATCACTCCCGCGCAGCGCGCCGCCGCCCAGCGCGCGACGCTGCGGCGCGCCGCCGAACTCGGCATCGGCGCCGTACACGAGTGCGGCGGCCCGCAGATCGCCGGCGAGGACGACTTCACCGGCCTGCTCGCGCTCGCCGCCGATCCGGGCACGGCGAGCCCGTACGTGTTCGGGTACTGGGGTGAGCTGATCGACCCGGTCAAAGCCCTCGAGCTCGGCGGTGTCGGCGCGGGCGGCGACCTGTTCATCGACGGCGCGATCGGCTCGCACACCGCCTGCCTGCGCGAGCCGTACGCCGACGCGGCCCGGTCCGGTCTCGGCGGCGCGACCGGCGCCGGGTACGCGGGCGCCGCGTATCTGACGGCGGAACAGATCGGCGCGTTCGTCATCGCCTGCGTCGAGGCCGGGGTGCAGCCGGGCTTCCACGTGATCGGCGACTACGGACTCGACCTGCTGGTCGCCGGGCTCGACCTCGCCCACGACGTGGTCGGCGAGAAGCGGCTGCGCGCCCTGCACGTGCGCGCCGAACACGCCGAGATGCCCGACCACGACCACATCAAGAAGTTCGCGCACCACGGCGTGATCGTCTCCGCCCAGCCGGGCTTCGACGCCGCGTGGGGCGGAACCGACGGGATGTACGTCCAGCGCCTCGGCCCCGGCCGCGCGCTCGGCATGAACCCGTTCGCCGCGATGAGCGCCGCGGGCGTCGTGCTCGCCTTCGGCTCCGACGCCCCGGTCATCCCGCTCGGCCCGTGGGCGGCGGTGCGCGCAGCCGCGTTCCACCAGACGCCCGCTTCGCGTATGACGGCTCGGGCGGCCTTTGCCGCGCACACCCGTGGCGGCTGGCGCGCGCTCAACCCCGCCGTGGAGGGCGTACCCGGCGACGAGACCGGAGTACTCGCGCCCAGCGCGCCGGCGACGTACGCGGTCTGGCGCGCCGGCGACCTGATCGTCCAGACGCCGGACCGGCGCGTCGCGGCCTGGTCCACGGACGAGCGCGCGGGCGTGCCCGGCCTGCCCGACCTGAGCCCCGGCACCGAACTGCCGACCTGCCTGCGCACGGCGGTCCGCGGACGGGTCATCCATGATCTGTTACCGGAATGATCCGGGCGCTTCTGTATAGTTCCGCAAGGTGGACACGGTGTCAGTAGTGGTTGAACGTGCCGGTGAGGACGCGCCCGCGCGCAAGCGCCGCTGGCGGCTTCCGAGGCCGCGCCGTCCGCGTCCCGGCCGCCATTGGCTCCCGCAGCTGGCCGCCGTGCTGTCCGGTCTGCTCCTGGTCGCCGCCTTCCCGCCGATCGGCTACTGGTGGGCCGCGCCGCCCGCCGTCGCCGGATTCACCCTTTCGGCCCGCGCCGCCGCGCTCCTGCGCGCCAAGCGGGGGATCCGCCGCCCGGCCGCCGCCGCGGCGTGGAGCGGATTCTGGTTCGGCCTGACGTTCTGCGTCTTCTCGTTCAAGTGGGTCACCACGGTCGGCACCGACGCGTGGATCGTGCTCGCGATCGTCGAGGCGCTGTACTTCGTCCCCTTCGGCGCGGCCACCGCTGCGGTCTCGCGGCTGCGCGGCGCCGTGCTGTGGCAGGCGCTGCTGTGGATCGCCGAGGAGGCCGGGCGCGACCGCTGGCCGCTCGGCGGCTTCTCCTGGGGCCGGCTCGCCTTCAGCCAGAGCCACACGGTCTTCACGCCGCTGGCCGCGCTCGGCGGCGCGCCCCTGGTCACCTTCGCCACCGCGCTGGCCGGAACCGCGCTCGCCGCGCTGATCCTGACGGGTTATCAGATCGTCGTACGCCAGACCACGCGCCGCGAACCCCCGGCGCAACCTGCGCTCGTGGACGCGCCGCGCCCGATCCGCTCGCCGCGGATGGCCTGCGCGGCCGTCGCGGTCTGGATCGCGGCCGCGATCGCGCTGCCGGCGATCGGCTGGCTCGTGCCGCTGCAGACCGTCGCGGGCACGCCGGTCCAGCTGGCCGCGATCCAGGGCGACGTGCCGCGCACCGGGCTCGACGCGTACGGCCAGGAGTCCGCGGTCCTCGACAACCACGTCGCGGTCACCGAGCAGTACGCGCAGCGGATCGCCAGCGGCCAGGCTCCGCAGCCGGCCGCCGTGTTCTGGCCTGAGGACTCGGACGACGTGGACCCGTTCCAGGACCCGACCGCCTTCGCGAAACTCACCCGGGCCGCCCAGTCCGTGCACACTCAGATCCTGGTCGGCTCGATCGTGAGCTCCGGACCCGCCCAGGCCCGCAACGAGGGCATCGTCTGGGATCCGCGCTCCGGCCCGGGCGCCAGCTACACCAAGCGGCACCTGGTCCCGCTCGGCGAGTACATCCCGTACCGCGCGTTCCTGACCAAGTTCATCTCCGAACTCTCCCGCGTGCCGCGCGACTACGTCCCCGGCACGAAACCCGGCGTGCTCACGGTAGGGAACGTGCACATCGCCGACGTGATCTGCTTCGAGGTCGCCTACGACGACATGGTGCGCGACTCGGTGCGCGGCGGCGGAGGCGTACTGGTCATACAGACCAACAACGCGACGTACGGCTGGAGCGGGCAGCCCGAACAGCAGCTGGCCATCTCGCAGCTGCGCGCCGTCGAGCACGGCCGCCCGGTGATGATCGCCGCGACCAGCGGGATCTCGGGCTACATCACGCCCGACGGGAACGTGCACCAGGAGACCAGACAGTTCACCGCCGCAGTGGTCGCCGCCGACGTGACGCCGCGCACCGGACTCACGCTGGCCGACCGGGTCGGCGCCTGGCCCGAGATCGCGATGGCCGCCGCGGCGCTGATCGCGTGGGCGTTCGGCGTGCGCGCGGCGCGGCGCGGTACGTCCCGGCCGACCGCGCAGCCCGCCGGGCCGCAGGAGCCGATGCAACCGCTTCCGGCCCGCTCGCAGTCAGTGCAGTCGGTCCTGCCCCGGACCGCGCAGCCCGCCGCGGACCCCGCCGCCGCCGGCCCGCCCCAACCGCCCCCGCCCAGAAAGGCCCGCACGTGACCGCCCCGACCAGCCCGGCCGACGACGCGAAAGCGGCCGGACTCGACCCGGTCCTCGTGATCATTCCGACGTACAACGAGTCGGAGAACCTCGAGCGTGCCGTCACCCGGCTGCACCAGCACAATCCCGAGGCGCACGTCCTCGTCGCCGACGACAACAGCCCCGACGGCACCGGCGAGATCGCCGACAAGTTGGCCACCGCCGACCCGCGGGTGAAGGTGCTGCACCGCAAGGGCAAGGAGGGCCTGGGCGCCGCCTACCTGGCCGGCTTCGCCTGGGGCCTGGAGGCGGGCTACGCGGTGATCGTCGAGATGGACGCGGACGGCTCGCACCGCGCCGAGGACCTGCCCAAACTGCTCGCCGCGCTGCGCGAGCAGGGCGCCGACCTGGTACTGGGCTCGCGCTGGGTCAAGGGCGGCAGCGTGGTCAACTGGCCGCGCTCCCGCGAGTTCCTCTCGCGCGGCGGCAACCTGTACGTGCGGCTGGCCACCGGCATGAAACTGCGCGACGCGACCGGCGGCTTCCGCGCGTTCCGCCGCGGCACGCTGGAGGGCATCGGCCTGGCCGACGTCGAGTCGGCCGGCTACTGCTTCCAGGTCGACATGGCCCGGCGCGCGGTGCACGCCGGTTTCAAGGTGGTCGAGGTGCCCATCACCTTCGTCGAGCGCGAGTTCGGCGTGTCGAAGATGTCCGGCAACATCGTGACCGAGGCGCTGTGGCGCAGCACGGTCTGGGGCTTCCAGGACCGCACCGCGAAACTCACCGGCCGCGGCCGCGAGAGCGCGGCCAAGAACGCCGCCGAGTAGGCGGGGCGGCCGGCTGGCGCGCCACGTCCTCGTCAGTGCCCGGATATGCAGAACGGCCGCCCTTCCGGGGGCGGCCGTCTCCTCGCTACTTCTTCGCGGCCGGCTTGGCGCTCGCGGGCTTCTTCACCGGGCGGCTGGCCGCCCTGGTGGCCGGCGACTTCGACGGCGCCTGCTTCACCGTCGCGCTCTTCTTGGTCGGCGCGGTCTTCGTGGCCACCGAGCCGCCCGACGAGCGCACCGCCGACGGACTGCCGGTCGCGGCGTCCACCAGGCCGGCGCTCATCATCGGCGCGTAGGCGATGCCGCCGGTGCGCAGCACCTCGAGGCGCTCGGCCAGCACCTCTTCCAGGTCGGCCACGGAGCGGCGCTCCAGCAGCATGTCCCAGTGGGTGCGGGTCGGCTTGCCCGGCTTCTGCTCGGGGGCGACGCCGTCGACCCGCAGCGCCTGCGCTCCGCACACCCGGCACTCCCAGGCCGCGGGCACGTCCGCCTCCATCGAGAAGGGCATCTCGAAGTCGTGTCCGTTAGGGCAGCTGTACTTCACGTCCTGGCGGGGCGCCAGGTCTATCCCGCTGTCCGTCTCGTAGCTGGTCGCACCGAGCCGCGTGCCCCGCAGAGCCCGTTCGCTCATCGTCCCGATTCCTCCTGCCCGCGGCGCGCGCCGCAGCGCCTTCCGCCGTTCTTCCTGTCCGGTGTGTCAAACGACGCGGGGCGCCGCGTTGTTCCCCTACAGGAGCCGCAACGCGGACCGAACCGTCGACAGCTACGCCATACCCGGACATAAGCGCTCGAACCTCGGCGGCGGCTCGGGCGGGCGACCGCTCACGGACACAGTAGAGCCTCCGAGTGGCAAACTGTTGGTCAAAACCACGGGAAACCGCCGACCTGAGCCTTGCGGCCGGGCAGAATACGGAATCGGCCCGTCCCCGACCGGTCTTCCTGTCCGAAGCCGACCGGTCCCGCAGGACTCCCCGGGATCAGGACCGTCCAGTCGCACTGCCCCAGGAGAAGAAGGGCTACCCGATGAGCGGCTCCGCCGTGGAGCCGGAACGGCCCGTGGACCAGGACGCCACCCGCTACGTGTGCGCGGCCGCCCACGTCGACCCCGAGTTGGCCCGCCGGGTGGTGCGCGAGGTGCTGGTCGCCGAGCACCGGCTTCCGGTCCCGCACGCGGCCCTCGACCTGCCCACCGTGGTGCGCCACTGCCTCGCCGCGCGCTCGCGCCGGCTCTACCGGGACGCGGCGCTCGTCGCCGTCCTGGTGCTGGCCGTCGCGCTCACCGGCTGGGGCGTGCTCGCCTGGTACGCCGCGCTCGCCGGGCTCTGGCTGATCCTGCGCGCCACCCGGCGCCCGGATGCCGGCGCGGTGGCCCGCAACGTCGGCCTGCTGGCCGCACTGGCCTGGGGCTTCGCCGCGGTGGTGGTGCTCGCCCTGATCGGCGCGCACGCCGACCCGTTCGGGCTGCGCGAGAGCTGGCACGTGCCCGAGCCCGGTTCGACCGACGTCGCGGTGCGTATCGGCGCCCCGGCCGCCGCCGCGCTGTGCTGCTGGCTGGCCGTGTTCGCCGAGGAGATATCCGCGTACGTCACCGTGGCCGAGCGGCTGCGCCGCGACCGGTTCACCCCGAGCCGCTGGCTGTCGGCCGAGCCGGCCTGGGCGCAGCACGCGCTCGGCGTGCTCGGCGAGCGGCTGGCCGACGGCCGGCTGGAGCACCACCCGGTGGCCGATCCGGCCAACCCGTTCATCGGCGCCGGACCGCAGCTGCTGCGCCGCCGCTGGCTGATCGAGCTGGGCCCGGCCGCCTCCCGCTCCGCGCCGTTCGACGTGGCCGACCTGCTCGACCGGATCAGCGAGCGGCTGGCCGACGGGCTCGGCCCGCTCGACCCGGCCGAGCCCTCGGACAAGGGCGGCGCGGTCGCCGTCGACGACATCGCGATCTCCACCGTGCCCGCGCTGGCCACCCGGCTCGGCGACAACGAGGTGCGGCTGCTGCCGGACGCGCCCGACGCGACACGCCGGGGCAACGGCCCGAGGGTCTTTCGGCGAATACGGATCGGCGGCGACCCGGCCGGGCTGACCGTGACCGGATTCCTCAACGCCACGGCCGGAAACGGCCTGCTCCAGGTCGAGCTGTACGGCCACGTGCTCGGCCCGATCGCCCAGCGCTACCGGGTACCCGACCGCACCGCGCCGTTCGGCCGCGCCGCCGCGCTCACCTGCGCGGTACGCGCCACGCGCAAGCTGCCCTCGGCCGTGTTCACCGCGCCGGCCGGCCTGCTGCGCACCGTCGCCGATCCGGTGCGC
>JBOHCW010000405.1:0-10222 GCA_050725375.1 Actinocrinis sp.
GTACATGTGGCGGTCGAAGGCCGGTTGGCTACCTATCGCAGAGTCCTGGTCCTGGAGCTGGTCCTGGTCCCGGCCCAGGTCATCGGCCTTCGGCGGCACGCTCACAGGGCATCGCCGAGGCCTGCGCCCGGGTTGGGGCCGGGGCCGGTTGAGCGGCCATTGGTCACGGTGTCGGGCAGGTCGAGGATGGGGCAGTCCTTCCAGAGGCGCTCCAGCGCGTAGTACGTGCGCTCCTCCGCGTGCTGGACGTGGACGACGATGTCGATGTAGTCGAGCAGGACCCAGCGGCCCTCCTGCTGGCCCTCGCGGCGCGCGGGCTTGGCGCCGAGTTCGACCAGCTTCTCCTCGATCGCGTCGACGATCGACCTGACCTGGCGGTCGTTCGGGGCCGACGCCAGCACGAAGGCGTCGGTGATCACGAAGACGTCACTCACGTCGTAGGCGACGATGTCGTCGGCTAGCTTGTCCGACGCCGCCTGCGCCGCCGCAATCGCGAGCTCCTTCGCCCGGTCGGTCGCTGTCACTATGGCCACACCTCTCAGCTGGTTCCGCTTGCCATCAGGTTCTCATGCAGGACCGACGCAAACGGCCCGGATTACGACGGGATAAGGGTAAGGCCAGGTCAGAGGGTCGACGCTGGATGCCGACAGTGGACTCAGTGGCGGCTGACGTCCGACCTCAGCCGCCCAGTTGCACGCCGGCGGCCTTCGGCCAGTCGGCGCCGAGGATCACCGTGACGTCGGAGAACGTGGACAGGCCGGAGACGACCTGCACGTTGCCGGCCTGCAGGCCGAGCGTCTCGGCGATCTGGACCGCGGCGTCCTTCTTGTCGCCCGATCCGATCTCGACGACGCTGGTCGCGCGGCGGGAGATCGACGAGCCGTCGATGAAGGTGTAGCCGCTGTTCTCCAGCTTGGCCTGGGCCGCGCCGCGCACCGTCTGCGACTGCAGGCCGGTGTGGCCGGACGCGTCCTCGACCAGCACCCGGTTCACCTGACCGGGGCTCTCGGCCGCGACCGCGCCGCCGAGCAGGCTGGTCACGATCGGGGCGGCCGCCTGGGCGTCCATCGCGTCGGAGCCGTCGTTGCGCAGGGGCAGGACCTTCGCGGTGAACGCGCCGCCCTGCTCCTGGCCCGCGAGCACGGCCAGGATCGGGCTGAGCTTGCTCTCCGGCAGCGACGGGTCGTCCACGATGCCGAGGTGGTTGAGGTACGCGGTGATCGCGCCGGAGTCGGTCGGCAGCGCGCTGAGCAGGCCGGCCACGACCTGGCCGAACCGCTGGCTCTGCGCGGTCGGGGACTCGCCCTTGGCGGCGTACGTGCCGTACGCGACCGCCTGACCGCCCGTCAGTTTGTCGTTGCCCTGCGGGATGGCCGCGGCGCTCGGGGTCGCGTTCACGGCCGGGACGGCGGTGTTCGTGTTGACCTGGATCCCGCCGAGCTCGTCGACCAGGCCGGCGAAGGTGACCTCGTCCATCCGCCACACGCCGTCGATGCTCACGCCAAGCGTGTCGGCGATGGTGTCCTTGCCCGCCGCCGGGACCGACTGGGCCATGTTGCCGCCGAAGGGCTGCGAGCCGAAGCCCGTGGTGTTGACGACCATCTGAGACGGGATCAGCACCGCCGCGCCGTGACCGCTCACGGTCTTGGCGGCCGCGGAGGTCGGACTCGCCGACGGTGAGCGGTCGGCGACGAGAAGGGCGTCGGCCGCTGCGTTACCGGTCGGGTCGCTGAGTTGAAGCAGGACGACGGACTTCGTCGGGTTGTTGCTGAGCAGCCCTCCGCCGCCGAACAGGACGTAGCCGCCGACGCCTGCGCCCACGACGGCCACAGCCACTCCCACGCCGATAAGGCGCATGCGGAACCGCCTGCTGCGGTCCGCGCGGCTGTCCGCGCGTGTCTCGACGAAGGTGAGCCAACTGTTGACGTCCTGGCCGGTCTCTTCCTCCAGGAACGCGAAGTCCGAGGCGGAGTAGCCGTCGTTGGGACGCGGCGCGCCCTCAGCCAGCGGCGGCACGACCGGGTTCATGCCTGTGCCGTCGAGCGGTGACGGTGCGTCCGGCAGCGGCGCGCTGATGCCTGAGGACGACAGCGCCGAGGTAGCCGAGGCGGACAACGACGATGAGGACGTGGAGAACGTGCCGGAGTCGAAGAGGTCGTTCTCGTCGAACAGGCCGCCGGAGCCGGACTGGTCCGCAGGGCGCTGTGCCGGGCCGGAGAAGGATGACGCCGGCGCCTGTGCGGGCGCGGGCGGGTGTGACGCGGCCTGCTGCGTCCCGAAAGGCATCTGGCGCGGGAATGACGACGTGTCAGACGGCGCCTGGGGTTGAGCCTGTGGCTGAGCCTGTGGCGGTGCGGGGGACGCCTGCGGTGCGCCGTACGCGGTAGGCGAGTACGGGTCCTGAAGGCCGTATCCGACCGGGTTGTAGTAGCCCGACGTGTCCGTCTGGGGCGCACTGCGCGGCGCGGCGGGACCGGCCGAGAAGGCATCGAACACCGGACCTGGCCCCTGGCCCTGCTGGCCGGTCTGCGTCGCGTCAGGCGCGGACGCGGACTCGCGCCAGTCGTACGCGTACTGCTGCTGCTCCGGCTGATACGCCGGCTGCTGATAGCCCGCGGGCGGCCTCGGCGGGGTGGGCAGACCGCCCTCCTCCTCCGGGTTCGGCTTCCGGCGACGTCCGGCTCCGCTCACGGCGCCTCCTCCGAGGGGTCGGCGGGGTTGGTCGGGTCGGGCATTGGTGCGTGTTCCGGCACAGGTTCCCATGCGCGCGGCGGGCCGAGGGGGGTGCCGCCGTTGGCCGGGTCGCGGTAGAGACCGCGCTTGTTGATGTACTGCACGATTCCGTCCGGCACGAGGTACCACACCGGTTCGCCGCGGCGCACCCGTTCGCGGCAGGCCGTGGACGAGATCGCCAGGGCCGGGATCTCGACCAGCGAGGCCTTGCCCACGGGCAGTCCCGGGTCGGCCAGCGGATGGCCGGGGCGGGTACAGCCGACGAAGTGGGCGAGTTCGAACAGCTCGTCGGCATCCTGCCAGGTGAAGATCTGCTCCAGGGCGTCGGCGCCGGTGATGAAGAAGAACTCGGTCCCCGCGGACCGCGCCGCGTGCAGGTCCCGCAGGGTGTCCACGGTGTACGTCGGGCCGCCGCGGTCGATGTCCGCGCGGCTGACCGAGAAGCGCGGGTTGGAGGCGGTGGCGATCACCGTCATCAGGTAGCGGTCCTCGGCCGACGAGACGCTGCGGCTGTCCTTCTGCCAGGACTGGCCGGTGGGCACGAACACCACCTCGTCCAGCTCGAACAGCGACGCGACCTCGCTGGCCGCCACCAGGTGGCCGTGGTGGATCGGGTCGAAGGTGCCGCCCATGACGCCGACGCGCCGGGCGCGGCTCGGCTGGGCCGGCGCGCTGTCGGGTGCCGGCCCTCCGGGCTGGGGGACGTTCATGCGCACCGACCCTACCCGGCCAGCCCCCGCCGCCACAGCGGCCCGCGGGGGATTCGTCTTATTCGTCAGATTATCTGACGACCGAGCAGACGCATCCTTGACGCTTCGCGGAGACGCGCTTTTCCCGGTTGAGCAGAGACTCGCCCTGGCCGGACCGGGACTTGCTCGTCCCGATCGGGCAGGGGCTTACTTGTCCCGGTTGAGGCGGGTCACCAGGAACAGCAGCACCAGGAAGATGATCATCACGACTGCCGCGTTGAGCGCCGGGTTGATACCCGAGTAGCGGTTCGGCGCCTCGGCCAAAACGGTAAGCGCGTGGTGCATCGGGTCCGTCCTTAGGTCAACTCGATCACGAGACCGGTCCGGCTACAGTCCGGACGAGCCAAATATAGACGTGTGCGCATGACGCTTCGCCGCGAGGGTGCCCTATGCACAAAGCCCGCCCTCACACGACCGCCTTCACGCAGCCACCTTCACACAGCCACCTTCACACAGCCGCTCGGCTACTTGCGCTTGTCGTCATTCTGGCCGTCTGTATTGCGGTAACCGCGCAGCACGAACCAGGTGACCAGGATCACGAACGCCAGACCGCCGAAGATGAACAGCTTCAGGAAGATGCCGGGCGGCGTGGTGTCGGGGGCGTTGACCGCCAAAAGAATCTGATGCACGAATCGACCATACGCGGCAGCGCGCACCCTGGCGGACCCCGGGTCGGTACTGTGACTAGCCAGGAACACTGTGCGGCCGAACACCGTACGGCTAGGGAAGCGTCCCGTACTCCACGAGGGGGATCAGTCGATGTCCGAGCCGTCGCAACCGGGTGGGGCGAACGACCGCACGCCGGACCGCAGCCGGCGGGTCTTCCCGCAGATCAGCTCGCGCGCCTACGAGCACCCGGCCGACCGGGCCGCGCTGACCGCGCTGCGCAAGCTCACCGGCTTCGACACGCTGCTCAAGCGGCTGAGCGGCCTGATCGGCGAGCGCAACCTGCGACTGATGCTGCTGGCCAACGCGGTGCAGGTGTCCGAGCGGCAGTTCCCGCGGCTCGACGCGATGCTCACCGACGCGTGCCAGACCCTGGACATCCCGGACAAGCCGCAGCTGTTCGTGCAGCAGACCCCGCTGGTCAACGGCATGACGATCGGACTGGACAAGCCGGTCATAGTGCTGACCACCGGGCTGATCGAGCTGCTCGACGAGGAGGAGCTGCGCTTCGTCGTCGGGCACGAACTAGGCCACGCGTTCTCCGGGCACGCGGTGTACCGCACGATGCTGATGTGGCTGATGGGCCTGAGCGGCGCGGTCGCCTGGCTGCCCGGCGGCCAGCTCGGCATCCAGGCGCTGGTCACCGCGCTGCTTGAGTGGTTCCGCAAGGCCGAGCTGTCCAGCGACCGGGCGGGACTGCTGGTCGGGCAGGACATAGAGGCGGCCGTGCGCACCCAGATGAAGCTGGCCGGCGGCGCGCACCTGCACGAGATGAACCCGCTGGCGTTCATCGACCAGGCCCGCGAGTACGAGTCGGGCGGCGACATCCGCGACTCGATCCTCAAGCTGCTGCTCACCCGCGACCAGACGCACCCGTTCCCGTCGGTGCGCTCGCTGGAGCTGACCCGCTGGGTCGAGTCGGGCACCTACACCCGGATCATGGACGGCGACTACCCGCGCCGCGACGGCGACGCGGCGGCCTCCGCGTCCGACGACGTACGCGCCGCGGCCGACGCGTACGCGGAGTCGGTAAAGCAGAGCGCCGACCCCCTCATGCAGAAGCTGCGCGAGTTCGCGCGCGACGCGTCGGGAATCGGAGACCGCCTCGGGGGCGCTATGTACCGAAGGTGGGGTCAGCGCCCTAATGGCGAAGAGCCGAACGGTGAGGAAGACTCCACCGAGGACTGAGAAGCTGTCGGGCCGGTTCTGCGGACGGTCTGGTCGCGTGGGCGACGCTCCGGCAGCACGAACCGGAGGAGTACCCGGATGGGTATCAAGGACATTCCGCTCAACACGTTGGACGGCTCGCCGACCAGCCTCGCCGCGCACACGGACAAGGCCGTGCTGGTGGTCAACGTCGCGTCGAAGTGCGGGCTGACCCCGCAGTACAGCGCGCTGGAAGAGCTGCACAAGACCTACGCGCCGCAGGGCTTCAGCGTGGTGGGCTTCCCCTGCAACCAGTTCGGCGGGCAGGAGCCGGGCACGGCCGAGGAGATCCAGACCTTCTGCTCGACCACCTACGGCGTCAGCTTCCCGCTGTTCGAGAAGGTCGACGTCAACGGCGAGGAGCGCAGCCCGGTGTACGCCGAGCTGACCAAGACCGAGGACGCCGAGGGCTACACCGGCGACATCCGGTGGAACTTCGAGAAGTTCCTGCTCGACGGCGAGGGCAACGTGGTGGCCCGGTTCAGCCCGAAGACCACTCCGGACTCCCCCGAGGTCGTCCAGGCGATCAAGGCACTGCTGTAACCCTCGGTAGTGCACTGCCGCGAGCGTCCGGCAATATCAAATCACTGGGGTGACACACTTCGGTAACCCAGAGTTGCCTGGCCCCGAGTTGCCTGACGCCGTGCGGCCTGGGCGGATCCCCGCCTCCCGGCCCGCGGAGCATGGACGGCGCGTCACCCCTCGGTAACACTGTTACCTATGGTGCAGTGGAAGGGTTGGCGCGCCGCCGACATTCCCGACCTGCAAGGCCGGGTGGTCCTGGTGACGGGGGCGTCCAGCGGTATCGGGCTGGAGACGGCGGCGCACTTGGCCCGGGGTGGGGCCCGCACATTGCTCGGGTGTCGCGACGCGGCACGCGGGGCTCGCGCGCGCGAGGAGATCCTGCGCAGGTATCCGGACGCGTCGGTGGAGCTGGTCCTGGTGGACCTGGCCAGTCTGGAGTCGGTGGAGGACGCGGCCGAGGACGTCGCGGACCGGGCCGGACACCTGGACGTGCTGGTCGACAACGCCGGCGTGATGGTGCCCGAGCCGCAGCTGACCGCGGACGGATTCGAGCTGCAGATCGGTGTCAACCACCTGGGCCACTTCGCGCTGACGGGCCGTCTGCTGCCGCTGCTGCTCGCGGCGCCGGAGGCGCGCGTGGTGACGGTTTCCTCGTTCGGGCACTGGTTCGCGACCGGCGCGGGGCTCGGCGAGTGCGCCGAGTTCAAGACCCTGCCGTACGGCTCGCACTGGCTCGGCTACTGCCGCTCCAAGCTGGCGAACGTGCTGTTCGCGCGGGAACTGGACCGGCGGGTGCACGCGTGCTCGGGCCCCCTTCGATCGATCGCGGTGCACCCCGGTGTGGCGCGCTCCGAACTGCTCCCGCGCACCACGCTCGCTCACCGGCCGGTGGTCGGCCCGCTGACCAGGACAGCGGTCGAACTCGGTTCGCAGTCAACGGCAGGCGGCGCGCTGCCCTCGCTTTACGCGGCGACATCACCCTTGGTGACCGGCGGCGAGTTCATCGGTCCGCGGCTCGTCTTTCGCGGCGCACCCGCACGCATCACACCGAGCCGTGCAGCGCGCGACGTGAAGCTCGCCGGACGCCTGTGGGACGCATCGGTCGAGGCAACCGGTGTCGGCTTCGAGGAACTGCACGCCTCGCGCGCGAACCAGGCGGATTGAGCGGATTGAACCGGCCTGAACCCCGTTGCGGCCTGAGAGGGCGTCAGCCCGAATCGCTGCCGTTCGCAGTTCGTCATGCAGCCAGGAGAATTAATCACAAAGGCTGACGGACGGTTCTGAAGGCGGCCGGGCTAGAGTGCCGGCATGGTTATGGCTTTACGGTTGCGGATCGGCGGTGTCGCAGCAGTCTGCGCTGTGACGGCGCTTGGGCTGGCCGGGTGCACCGGCGGCGGGGCGACCGCTGCGGGGGCGACCGCGTCGCCGGCCTCGACGGCGCACGACGTGCCGAGCGGGAAGGATCTGACCGGCGTCCTGCTCAAGTCGGCGGACGTGCCGACCGACTTCACCGAGGAGGCCGTGGGCGCGCAGAACAGCGGGGCGTACCTGTCGGTCGCCGCGCCGACCGTGGACCTGGGCAAGGCCGACTGCAACACGGTGCTCAACCTGATCAACACGGTCGGGCAGAACAGGCTCGGCGAGGCCTCGTACGCGAGCGACGCGTTCACGCCGCCGTCCGGGCTCGGCGAGTTCGACGAGACGCTGCTGGAGTTCCACGGCGGCGACGCGACCACGTTCACCGGCCGACTCGGCTCGGCGCTCAACCGGTGCAGCGACTTCAAGGCGACCGACGACAGCGGCGCGAGCCAGGCCGCGACCGTGAAGGTGGTCGCCGGGCCGAAGGTCGGTGACGAGTCGGTCGGCTTCGTGGTCAAAGTCGACATCGCCGGGCAGACCATGGTGATGAACGGCACGGCCGTACGGGTAGGGACCGCGGTGCTGGTGATCGACAACTCACTGCTGCAGGGGCAGAGCACTTCGATTGACCTGAATAAGCTGGCCGGCACGCTCGTACAGCGCGTCGGTTCGCTGCACGCGGGCGGCGCGTGAGCACGCGCACTGTACGCGCGCCGTGACGTTGGGCACAGTCGGTACGTACGTCGCTCCGTAAGTCGATGCGCAAGAAGGCGCGCAAGAAGGTGTGCTCGCGAGGCATACCCTGGACGGGATACCGACCGGTATAACCGGTCCAGACCTGTCGAGTGAGAAACGGTGAGAACACTGGCCAAGCGCACTCCCGACGGTCCTCCCCCGCCTCCCGTCGTCCAGCGGCTGCGTATCCGCTACGCGAAACGCGGGCGGCTGCGCTTCACCAGCCACCGGGACATCCAACGCGCGTTCGAGCGGGCGCTGCGCCGCGCCGACGTGCCGATGGCCTACTCGGCCGGGTTCTCGCCACACCCGAAGATCTCCTGGGCGGGGGCCGCGCCGACCGGCACGGCGAGCGAGGCGGAATACGTCGAGATCGCGGTCACGCGGCACCTCGACCCGGTCGCCTTACGTGCGGCGCTGGATGAAGCCCTGCCGCCGGACCTGGACGTGTTGGAAATCGTCGAGGCCGCGACGCCGTCGCTCACCGAGCATCTGGAGGCGTCGGTTTGGCAGATCGAGCTGCCTGAGGCGGCCCCGGATGACGTAAGGCGCGCGGTCGACGCGTTTCTCGCGGCGGAAACCGTCGAGGTAGAGCGCCTGATGAAGACCGGGATGCGTAGTTTTGACGCCCGATCGGCCGTCGTGTCGCTGACCGTCGCGGACAGCGGGGCTGAAGCCGGACATAAGTTTCAGTCGTCTGCCTGTGCGATACTGCAAGTGGTCGTCCGGCACGCCACGCCGGCCGTCCGCCCCGACGATGTCCTGACCGGACTCGAATCCGTCGGCGGTCTCGTGCCGCCGGTCACCCCACGGGTGACCAGGCTGGCCCAGGGACCGCTCACCTTAGCCGCGACCGACGCGGCGGCCGACGCCGAGCCCGGGGCCGGGTCCGGGGCGTGGCCGGTGGCCGACCCGATGGCCCTGGACCGGAACGCTTCGGCGAATTCCGGGCCGTCGAGCATCAACGCCTCCGTTTCCGGGGTATGAGTGCTCGCAGGCGCCCCGCTCAGACGGCGGCGCCGGCACGACGGCCCGACTCGGCGGCACGCCCGGTCCGGCCCACCTGACTTCAGTACGCACAAACGAGCCGCCGCGCGGCGCCGACCGCCCACCGATCCGGTGAGGTCCGAGCGCCCGGCGGCCACGACGGGAGAACCACCCGACATGCTCGACAACGAGCCCAATGGTTCCGGCTCCGGCCTGGAACCCGGCGAGTCCAACAGAGACTCGACCACGACAAGCACCTCGGCGTCCGCACGCCGCCGCCGGGGGGCCAGCCGTCCGGCGGGCAGCCCGACAGCGCCCACGGCGGCTGAAATCGCTGCTCAGAGCGGTTCAGCGGCCGACGCGGCGACTGAGACCGAACCCGCCCACGCGGCGCCCGCGGCGAAGCGGGCGCGAGCCGCGAAGCGGACCACCAAGAAGACCGCGAAGACGGCCACGAGCGCCGCCTCCGCGGCGGACGAGCCGTCCGTGGCCGCTCCGGCCGCCGTCGAGGAGTCACAGGACTCTGACGCAGCGGCCGCCTCAACGCCGGCGAAGAAGGCCGCGCGCAAGACGCCGGCACGCCGGCGCACCCGTGCGGGCGAGAGCGCGCCGTCCGAGCCCGCTCAGGACACCGCCGAAAAGGCGGCTGTCGAGCCGGTGCTCGCGACGCAGGCCGCGCCCGCCGAGAACACCTCGAACACCACGCCCGCCACCGACGAGGCACCCGCGCCGCGTGCGGCCCGCCGCACACGTAAGCGGGCCACTGCGCCCGCGCAGTCGGCCGCCGAGGCGCCGGAGCCGGTCGCGGCCGCCGCCAGGCCGGCCGCCAAGGGCGCGCCCGCCCAGACCGCGCCCACACAGACCACCGAGCCCGCCGAGGACGACGAGGACGCGCTGGAAGCCGCGGCCATCGAGTCCGCGTGGGCCGACGAGTCCGGCGACGAGTCGCCCGCCGCGGCTCCGTCCACCGCGTTCCGGCCGAACACGCTGATCTTCCAGGCTCCGGTCGTCTCCGAGCCGGTGCGCCGCGCCCGCGCGAACGCGCCACAGAACCTGCCGAAGTCCTCCTCGCCGTTCGGCATCCCGGACCAGCCGGCGGCGCAGCCCGCCGCCGTCACCGCCACCCCGGCGGCCTCGGACGAGGCCGCCCCCGACGACGAGACCGGCGCCCCGCGCGAGTCGCAGCGCCGCCGCCGGCGCAAGCGCGGCGACTCGCCGCAGTCCGCCGACTCCGGCGCGACCGCCGCGGACAGCGCGTCACC
>JBOHCW010000406.1:0-2478 GCA_050725375.1 Actinocrinis sp.
GCGGTATTGGGCGGGCTAACCGCCGCCCGCCAGGCCGAGGAGGCCGCTGGCTTCGTGATGCGTGTGGTCGCTGCTGGCGCAAACCCGCGCTTCGCGGTCCCGGACGTGGACCCGGCCCTTCGTGGCGTGGGAACTGCGAGCCAGTGACCCTGTCATCGAAGCCGGTGATTCACCGGAACTCGAGCTACGCCAACTTCGCCGTCGCCGAGCCGCCGCTCAAGCTCGTGCTGATCCAGGGCGCGGGCAGCGCAGAGGGCGCGGACGCGGCGCCGACCGCGCTGGACCACCTCGGAGTCGAGGTCGAGACGGCCGAGCAGGTCACGGCGGCGGCCGCGCGCCTCAGCGTGGCGGGGCTCGCCACGTTCGAGGAGAACGACACCTCGTGCTGCTACGCGGTCCAGGACAAGGTCTGGGTCTCCGGCCCGGGTCGCGAGCCGTGGGAGGTGTATGTGGTCAAGGGCGACGGCGACACGCTCGGCAAGGGCGACGTGCTCGCGCTCGTAGACGCGGACGGCGATGCGGCGGGCGCGGGCGCCTGTTGCGGCACGGTCGCGTGCTGCACTCCGGCTGAAATGGCCGTCGATCCGGGTCTGAGCGCCGAGCAGGCGAAGGCGGCTGCCGCGTGCGACTGCGTCGCGGTGGCGGCCGACCACTAAGCTCCCCCTGTGGAAGACCGGAGCAGCGTTGCGGCACCGCCGATCGACGAGGGCGCGAGCATGGGCGAGAGCGAGCCGGCCGAGACCGGATCCGGCGGCTCCGAGGACTCTCGGCGCTCCGAGGGCTCAGGCGGTTCGCGCTCGATGACGGCGCGGGCCAAGGCGCTGCTCGGCAGCAAGACGATGCGTGTCGCGTTCGTGGTGGCGGCCGTCGCTCTCGGGGCGTTCGCCGTGGCCGACCAGTGGTCGCAGGTGACGTCGGCGTTCGCGGACCTGGGCGCGGGGACGGTCGCCGCCGCGTTCGCCTTCGTGGTGCTCTCGCTGCTGTGCTCGGGGATGGTGTGGCGCTCGCTGCTGAGCGCGGCCGGGTCGCGGGTGCCGCTGGCCTCGGCTGGGCGGATCTTCTTCGTCGGGCAGATCGGCAAATACCTGCCCGGCGCGGTCTGGCCGGTGTTGGCGCAGATGGAGCTCGGGCAGGCGCAGCGCATCCCGCGCCGCCGCTCGGCGACCGTCGCGATAGTGACCATGCTGGTCTCGCTGGTGGCCGGGCTGCTGGCCGCGGCGGCGTTCCTCGCCGCCGGGTCGGGCGGCGCGGGCTACGCCTGGGCGTTCCTCGCGGTGCCTGTGCTGGCGGTGGGGCTGCACCCGCGCGTGCTGAACCCGGTGATCGACCGGCTGCTGCGGCTGGCGCGCCGGCCGCCGCAGGAGCAGCCGCTGACGCTGCGCGCGATCGTGACGGCCGTGCTGTGGGCGGTGGGGTACTGGATCCTGAGCGGCCTGCAGATCTGGCTGCTCGCGGTGCGTCTCGGCGCGCCGGACGGACGCGCGCTCGCGCTGTCCATCGGCGGCTTCGCGTTCGCCTGGTGCGTCGGATTCCTCGTCGTGCTCGCACCGGCCGGCGCCGGCGTGCGCGAGGCCGTGCTGGTCGCCGCGCTGCATCCGGTGCTCGGCCCCGGCAAGGCGCTGGCGATCGCGCTGATGTCGCGGCTGCTGACCACGATCGCCGACGTGCTGACGGCCGGGATCGCCGCGTGGTACGGGCGCGGCCGCAGCCACGGCGCGGTGCCGGCGCAGGCTTCCGGCCCGGAGCGGGACTAACCGCCCGCTTGCGACGGCTCTCGCGGGCTTCCGGCGCCGCGGCGGGCTCAGCAGGTGAGCAGTTCGGCCTCGACGAGCCGGCGCAGCTGCTCGCGGCGCTTCTCCAGCTCGCCCTTCTGTGCCGCCCACGCGGCGTACGCGCGGCGGCGCCAGCGGTGCGGGCGCGCGGCGCGCCAGGCGTCCATCGCGATCCGCCAGCAGACCTCCTCGGCGGCGGCCCGGATCAGCGTCGGCGACTTGGCCACCAGCACGGCGGGGATGCGCGTGCCGAGGGTCTCGAAGCGCAGGTTCCACGACTCGCGCAGATCGCGCTGCGTCCGGCGCTGCTCACGCCGTTCCCGATGGGTCAGGCCGCGCGGCCGGTGACCTCGCGGCTTGGGGCGCAGGCCGCGCGGACTCAGGCCGAACTCGTCACGGCCGCGTCCGTCACGCGCGTCGAAACCGCCCAGGCCGCCCAGGCCGTCCCAGCCGTCGCGGCCTTCGTCGGTGTTGTCCGCATCCATCGTCGCCTCCTGCACCGGGCCGCCCCGGGGGAGCGGGGCGTTCATCCCTGTCACGAGCGGGTGCCGCACGCGGTTCACCGCCGCGTACCGGACACCGGTTACCTCAGGATCGCACCTGCCTGTTCGCAAGCGGTGAAGTGGGGGTGTAGCGGCGGCGAAGCGGGACGGCGCGAGACCGGGCCGCCCCACTTCGCCTGCCGGTGACAGGGACCGTTGGCAGT
>JBOHCW010000407.1:0-6495 GCA_050725375.1 Actinocrinis sp.
CGCCGGCTGCTCGCCCCGATCGCGCCGCAGCGCACGTCCCCGGCTCAGGCCGGGGAATCCGGGCTCGATGACGCTGACGGCTGATCAGCGATCCGGCCTGTCAGCGATGTTTGATGTAGGCGATGTCAGTGACTTCTACAACCCGATCGCCCTGCATCATCAGGCATTGGCATCGGTGTGTACAGGCTCTGTGGTGCCGCGGGCGTTACGGATGGACATGCCGGGGCGGCGGCGATGGGTCGTCAGGTAGTACAGGCCGTCGTCGCCGGCGGTCAGGCTGCGGGTCGAGCCGTGCGGCAGCCACATCAGCGCGCCCTCGACGAGTGGCAGCGGGCCATCGACCGTGTCGAGGGTTCCGGCGCCGGCCAGGACGAGCAGCAGGACGTCCAGGTCCGGTTCCGCGTGCGTCTGCACGGTGCGGGCGGCGGGGAGGTGGACGACGTTGGCGTCGAGCTGGCGGGCGTGTTCGGACAGCTTCCAGACCGCGCCGGACAAGGTGGGATCCACGCCCTCGGCCACGCCTGAGTCCGGTTGCGCCGAGAGCTCACGCACGTTGCACAGCAGGCTGGGGATGGGATCAGACATCCTGGGACTCCGGCTGCCGGGCCTGCGCGTCCTGCGGCTTGACCTTGCCGATGCGCACCTGCCAGCGGTCGGGACCGGCCTCGACGTAGTCCCAGGTGAACGCGTCGGGATGGGCGGCGTGGAACTCACGGCGCAGCGGCTTGGGGTCGTGGGTGTTGCTGAGGATGAACGACTCGCCCGGGGCCAGGCTCGCGTAGCGGGCGAAGATGCGCGGGTGGCGCTGGCCGTGCGGCAGTTCAGTGGCGTCGATGACGTCAGGGCGATCCAGCGTTCCGCCGTCGAGCAGGATCGTCCAGTTCTCGGCCGCGGTGGGCAGGTCGGCGCCGGGAAGTGCGACGAGGGCGGAGAGCAGGACCTCCTCCTCAACGGCGAGGTGCGCGGTGAGGACCGCTTCGATGCTCTGGGCCAGTGCTGACGCCTCACCTGTCGTACTCGCGTCTGTACTTGCCGACGCGCGCAGGAGTGCGTCCACGTGAGCGTTAAGGGTGTCCGCTGTGACCTGTAGCGCCCTGATCAGCAGGCGGGTCTCCGCCGCACCCGAGGCGGGCGCGTAAAGGGCCTGATCGGTCGCGGACAGGTGACGTCGCACGTCGTCGGCGCAGAACTCTGCCAGGGCGGTGCGCGCGGCGTCGTGTGCGTAGGCGCCGAGGTGCAGCTCGGTCAGCAGCGCGACCTTCGGCCGGAGCGTGGTCAGCAGGCGGCGGTGGCCGGCGCGGATAAGGTCGGCGGCCCGGACGTCCGGGTCGGCCGCGGTCCCCTCGATGTAGACCTCGGACACGTCGCCGGTCCCGTGGTTCTCGTGTGCCCCGTGTGCCTCGTGTGTCTCATGCGTGTGTGATGCTTCTGGTGTCTGCGTCATGGCCGTTCCTCTTCCTGCGTGCGACTCGTGACCCGCTCTCCGACGGGGTAATTATTACATGTAGTATTTGGAGAAATACCACCGAGGGTGGGCCCGGGTGAGAGGAGTGGCTCGTGACGTACGTGATCGCGCTGCCGTGCGTGGACGTGAAGGATAGGGCGTGCGTGGATGAGTGCCCGGTCGACTGCATCTATGAGGGCGCACGCACCCTGTACATACATCCGGACGAGTGCGTCGACTGCGGTGCCTGCGAGCCGGTGTGCCCGGTCGAGGCGATCTTCTACGAGGAGGACCTGCCGAATCAGTGGTCCGGCTACCTGCAGGCGAACATCGAGTTCTTCGACGACCTGGGCTCGCCCGGCGGCGCGGCGAAGCTCGGGGTGATCGACCGTGACCACCCGCTGGTCGCGGCGGTGCCGCTGCCGGGGCAGCCGGCCGAGCCCGTGGCTGCTTCCGCTGCCCAGGAAGACGAATGAGCGGCGACGAACGCTCACGGCGCGCGCAGGTCACGCGGGCGCTGCGGGAGGCTGACCGGCCGCTCGGCGTGATCGAGATCGCCGAGCGGCTCGGCGTCCACGCGAACACGGTGCGCTTCCACCTCGACGCGCTGGTCGCGGACGGGACCGCCGTGCGCTCGGCAGAGGAGCCCGAAGGTCCCGGCCGGCCGCGTTCGGTTTACGACCTGCGGCCCGGCCTGGACCGCGGCGGCTCGCGCGACTACCGGCTGCTGGCGCGCGTCCTGCTCGGCAGGTTCGCGTCAGGCGGGCCGCGCGCCGCTGAGGAGGCGCGCGACGCCGGGCGCGCGTGGGGCCGCCACTTGGTCGAGGCCCCGGCGCCGTACCAGCGCGTGACGGCCGATCAGGCCCGCGGACGGCTGACCGGCGTCCTGTCAGACCTCGGATTCGCGCCGGAGCCGGTCCCCGACGACCCGGACTGGACGCTTCACCTGCGGCATTGCCCGTTCCTCGAACTGGCCGAGGAGTACGGCGGCGTGGTCTGCCCGCTGCATCTCGGCTTGATGCAGGGCGCACTGGACGAACTCGGCGCGCCGATCGCGGCCGGTGCGTTGGAGCCGTTCGGGGCACGAGACGCGTGCGTGGTCCGGCTTGAGCCGGTGGGGGCGGGCCCTCGTTCGGGCTCGGACACGGACTCGCGATCGCGCCAGGGCGCGACGGAAGGGATGTGACGGGTGGGCGCGACGTCCGCGGCCACCGCGACAGTGCTCGCGGTGGTGTTCGTGTGGCTGGGCATGGTGCTGGCGATCTCGTTCCTGGAGGCGCCGCTGAAATTCCGTGCCCCCGGCGTGACGATCCCGATCGGGCTCGGCATCGGCCGACTGGTCTTCCGAGTGCTCAACGCGGTCGAGGCCGCGTTCGCCGTCGTGGTGATCATCGCCGTGGTGGCGGGTAACGCGTCGACGAACATCGACGTGCTCACCGCGTGCGCCGCGGTCGTGCTCGCCGTACAGCTGACCGTCGTACGTCCGATGCTCACTCGACGCTCGGACCAGGTGCTTGCGGGCGGCGACAGCGAGTCGCGGTCGCACGCGCACCTGTACTACGTGGCGTTCGAGATCGCGAAAGTCGCGCTGCTGATCGCGCTCGGCATCAGCGTGTTGCCGAAGTGACGGTTCGCCCGCGCTAATCCACAAGTGGTGCGCGCAGGCGTCCCGGCAGCTTCGGGCAAATCTGTGCAATGCCATGACCGTCTCTGGCGGACAACGACGCCCGGCGCGATCGCTGTAGGGCAGCTGTCTGTGCCCCTATGCTTCGATCTCCTGCTTAGGACGCCTTGGCGATCGTTAGGACGAACGCTGAGTCCTCAAGCGCTTCGACGCTGTGTCGTGCCTGCGGGACGACCAGCAGGTCACCGGTCATGCCCTCCCACGCGTTCTCACCGCTGCGCAGGCGGATGCGTCCTTTGAGGACCAGGATGGTCGCCTCACCCGGGCTGTCGTGCTCAGTGAGCTCGGCGCCGGAGCGGAGGGAGACGAGGGTCTGGCGCAGCGTGTGCTCGTGACCGCCGTAAACGGTCTCGGCGCTGCGGCCGGCTGGGGACGTGGCGGCCTTCTTCAGGTGCTCGCGCGCGAGGGCGTCGAGGGAGAACTTCTGCATGCGGCCAGTCTTGCAGCGTTGCCGACCGACGTCGCGGGCGGCCCGGGTTCGCACGTTTTCTCGGCCAACACCGCCGCTGCGGTTGCGAGCGACGCGGGGTCGGGTAGGGATCGAGTGTTAGACACGCGGATCGGTGTGGTCACTGCGCCGGCTGTGACTTTCGGCCCTACCGGTTCGCGCCTGCCTACGTGAGGGTGGTCGGGCCTCACCGGTCTGCCAATGCAGGTCCGGCGGCTCTGGTGTAACTCTGGAAGAGCAGGTTCGCGAACGAACGGCCGAGGTGCGACATGGCACGAGCGAGACGGAACCAGTCCATCGGCGAAGCCGGAGGCGCCGCCGAGGGGAACGGCAACGGCGCCTTGGGGCCGCCGCACGATACTGGGGAGCGGTTGGCGCCGCTGGTGCCTGGTGGCGAGTCGGTCGAGTCGCTGCTGCGGTCTGCCCAGTACTTCACGCCGGGCACGCCCAGCCCCGACTACCGCGAGGTGCATCGGCGCGGCGGACGCGGGGCGGAGGAGTTCTATCGGGAGCGGTGGCGGCACGACAAGGAGGTTCGGTCGACGCACGGCGTCAACTGCACCGGGTCGTGTTCGTGGAAGGTGTACGTCAAGGACGGCATCATCACGTGGGAGACACAGCAGACCGACTATCCGTCAGTAGGACCGGACTCGCCGGAGTATGAGCCGCGCGGGTGTCCGCGTGGGGCGTCGTTCTCTTGGTACACGTATTCGCCGTCGCGGGTGCGTTATCCGTACGTGCGGGGGCCTTTGCTGGAGATGTGGCGTGAGGCACGCACACGACTCGGCGATCCAGTGCTCGCTTGGGCGGAGATCACGGCGGACCCGGAACGCACGGCGCGTTACAAACAGGCACGCGGCAAGGGCGGGTTCGTTCGCAGCACCTGGGACGAGGTGAGCGAACTGATCGCCGCCGCGCACGTGCACACGGTCAAGGCTTACGGGCCGGACCGGGTGGTCGGCTTCTCGCCGATTCCGGCGATGTCGCAGGTCTCGTACAGCGCGGGAGTGCGTTTCCTGTCCATGATCGGCGGCACCATCCTGTCGTTCTACGACTGGTACGCGGACATGCCGATCGCCTCGCCGCAGGTGTTCGGCGACCAGACCGACGTGCCCGAGTCGGGCGACTGGTGGAACTCGTCCTATCTGATCGTGTGGGGAACGAACCTGCCGATCACCCGCACGCCCGACGCGCACTTCATGACCGAGGCGCGCTATCGAGGCCAGAAGGTGGTCGTTGTCAGCCCGGATTACTCCGACCACACGAAGTTCGCCGACGATTGGCTGGCCTGCGCGCCCGGCACGGACGGCGCCTTGGCCATGGCGATGGGGCACGTGGTGCTCAGCGAGTTCTTCCGGGACCGCCAGGTACCTTATTTCACCGATTATGTGAAGACGTACACCGATCTGCCGTTCCTGGTGACGTTGCGCGAACGCGGTGACGCGTACGTGCCGGACCGCTTCCTGACCGCCGCCGAACTCGGCGAGACGGGCACAGGCGCGGCACACCGGACCGTGCTGCTCGACTCGGCGACCGGCGAGCCGGTGTTCCCGAACGGCACGCTCGCCGACCGGTACGGCGCGGACGGCGAGGGGCGCTGGAATCTGGACCTCGGCGGCATCGATCCGCTGCTCACGCTGTACGGCTCCGACTCCGGAGCCAGCTCCGACTCCGACTCCGGAGCCGACGCTGAGTCCGTCGCGGTCGACCTGCCACGATTCGACGTCGGCTCGACGCAGGGCGGCGGGGTGATTCGACGCGGGGTGCCGGTGCGTCGGCTCGGGGGTCGGCTGGTGACCACCGTGTTCGACCTGCTCATGGCGCAGTACGGCGTGCCTCGCGAGGGGCTGCCGGGCGAGTGGCCGACCGGGTACGACGACGCGTCCGCACCGTACACACCCGCATGGCAGGAGTCGATCACCACGGTGCCGGCCGCCGCGGCGGCCCGCGTAGCGCGTGAGTTCGCGCGTAACGCGGAGCTCTCAAAGGGCCGGTCGATGATCGCGATGGGCGCGGGCACGAACCACTGGTTCCACTCGGACCAGATCTACCGATCCTTCTTCACCCTCACCATGCTCTGCGGCTGCCAGGGTGTGAACGGCGGCGGCTGGGCACACTACGTCGGCCAGGAGAAGGTGCGGCCGCTGGCCGGCTTCCAACAGGTCGCCTTCGGGCTGGACTGGCAGCGTCCGACCCGGTACATGGCCGGCACCTCGTTCTTCTACCTGCACACCGACCAGTGGCGCTACGAGCGGTTCGGCGCCGGCGAGCTGGCCAGCCCGCTCGGGAGCGGGCAGCTGAGCGGCCTCGCGTTCGCCGACGCGCTCGCGCGCGCGACCCGGATGGGTTGGACGCCGTCGCACCCGATGTTCGACCGCAACCCGCTGGACCTGGCCGACGAGGCGGCGGCGGCCGGGATGAGCGCGCCTGATTACGTCGTGCGTGAGTTGAGAGAGGGACGGCTGCACTTCGCCGGCGAGGACCCGGACGACCCGGCCAACTTCCCGCGGGTGATGACGGTGTGGCGGGCGAACCTGCTCGGCTCGTCCGGCAAGGGCATGGAGTACTTCATGCGGCACCTGATCGGCGTCGAGGACGCGGTACGCGCCGAGGAGTCGCCCGAGCAGCTGCGGCCGTCCGACGTGCGCTGGCGGGACCCGGCGCCGCGCGGCAAGCTCGACCTGATCACCACGATCGACTTCCGGATGACCAGTACGTGCACGTATTCGGACATCGTCCTGCCGGCCGCGACCTGGTATGAAAAGCACAACATCTCGACCACTGACATGCACCCGTTCGTGCACTCCTTCAACCCCGCGATCGCACCACCCTGGGAGACCCGGACCGACTTCGACGTGTTCAAGACCCTCGGCGAGCAGTTCTCCCGGTTGGCCGCAGATCATCTCGGCACCCGTACCG
>JBOHCW010000408.1:0-3396 GCA_050725375.1 Actinocrinis sp.
CTGCTCGGCGTGGGCGTCCGAGGCGAGCGGCTGTCCGCCGGCGGCTGGAGCGGGCTGGGCCTGCTCGCCCTCGCCTTGACGGCGCTCTCGCTCCCGGCACGTCACGAGGCGGCGTGATGGTCCGACAACTGTGCTTGTTCGGCCGACAGGATGCACCACACGTCCTTGCCGCCGCGAGGATCGGGTGTCACGCCCCACGCCTGTGCCGCCCGCGACACCAGGTCCAGTCCGACGCCGCCGATCGTGCGCGGGGTGCGTTGCACGACCATCGGCACCCCGTCGCCGTCATCGTGCACCCGCAGGTGCAGATCGCCGCCGTCGAGCAGCACCTCGACCTCCACGAGCGTCCCCGAGTGCAGCACCGCGTTGCTGACCAGCTCGCTGACCAGCAGTCGCGCCAGGTCGGCCAATTCGTCCGCGCCCCACTGGGCGCACGCGGACGCGACGAAGTCGCGGGCCAACCGGGGCGCGGTGACCTCCGGGACCAGTCGCAACCTGCGCCTTCGAATCAGCTCGACCACCATGTTCTCCATGCCGCTATTCCCCGTCCTTCGCGCCACTGATTACCCGCTGTGGCCATGACAAACGGGTGACTTGGCGATTCGGCCCGGACCGGGGCCGGATGTCCGGTACATCCGGCCGCTTTCGCGCAGGTCAGCCCTGGTCCGCCGCCGAACCGACGAGTGCGGCGTCCTCGGCCCGTGCCGAGCCGACAGAGTCAAGCGCGGCGCAGGCGTCGGCGTGGTCGCGGAACAGCTGCAGCCGCGATTCGCCGATCTGCTCGCGCAGCGCCTGGTCCCGCACGCCCAGGCCCTCCCGCGGCGCAAGGCACAGCACACCGACCTTGCCCGCGTGCGCATTGAGCTGCACGGCGCGGGTGGCCTCGCCGACCTCGCCCAGCGGGTGCACGCGTGAAAGCGCGGGAACGACAAGGCCCAGTTCGAGCAGCCGGTTCGCCTCGACCGACTCCTGGTAGTTGGCCCCGTGGCTGCCGATCACGCGCTTGACCTTCATCCACAGGTACCGATTGTCGTACTGGTGTAGATAGCCGGTGCTCGATCCGCAGGTGACGACCGTGCCACCGCGCCGCGCCACGAACACCGAGGCGCCGAACGTCTCCCGGCCCACATGCTCGAAGACCACGTGCGGGTCCTCGCCGGCCCGCTCGCGGATCGCCGCGCCGAGCGCGCGCCACCGCTCGGGCGAGTGCGCGCCGTCCGCGGCCGCGTCATCGCGGAAACCCAGCTCGCGCCGGTTGATGACGTGCCGGCAGCCGAGCTGGCGCAGCAACTCCTCCTTCTGCGGACTGCCGACCACGCCGACCGGGATGCCTCCGGCGCGCTGCACCAATTGCACCGCGTACGCGCCGAGTCCGCCGGTCGCGCCCCAGATCAGCACGACGTCGCCCATCTTGATGCGCGCCCCGTGCGACCCGATCAGCATCCGGTACGCCGTGCCCAGGCACAGCGTGTTGCACGCGGCCTCTTCCCAGCTAAGGTGCGCGGGCTTACGTACGAGTTGTGTCGCCTTAGCCAGCGCGTAGTGCCCAAAGGCGCCGAAGTTCGTCTCGAAACCCCACGCCAGCATCCGGCCGGACATCATGCCGTCCTCCTGCGCGGCGGCCTCCTGTTCGTCGATCACCGGTGGCGCGACCACCACGTGATCGCCTACCTTCCAGTGCCGCACCGCCGCCCCGGCCCGCACCACGACGCCCGCCGCGTCCGAGCCGAGCACCTGGTAGTCGCGGTCGTGCCGGGCCTCCCAGCCGCCGCGCCGGCCCAGCTCGCCCAGGAAGCGGAAGGTCGGGACCGGCTCGAACATCGCCGACCAGACCGTGTTGTAGTTCACGGCGGCGGCCAGCACCGCGACGATCACCTCGTCCGGCGCGAGCTGCGGCATGGGCACCTCGCCGTGCCGGATGCTGCGGCGCACATCCTTGTCCGCGGACGAGCGCGGCGCGCCGTCGAACATCCGCTGGTCCTCGCGGCGCAGGAACGCGGCCGGATACCGGTCGGGCAGCGGGCAGGCCAGCAGTTCCTCGGGCGCGGCGCCGGCCAGCACCGCCTCGCTCAGCGCACTGATCTCGGTCATCGTGGTCTCTCATCCATGAGGAGGTCGGGAAGGGGCCGAAGGTTCCATCCGGCGGTCAGGAGGGCAGGCCGAGCCCGGCCGCCAGCAGCGGCCAGGACGCGGTGAACGCGCCGCGCCACGCGGGCCAGTCGTGCACGCCGCCCTGGTAGAAGTCCGTCTGCGCCGGGATGCCGAGCACCTGCAGCCGCGCCGCGAACGACTTGGCCTGCGCCCACAGCGCGCGTTCCAGCGACTCGCCGAGCAGCAGGTTGTCGGGCGCGCCGCCCTGCCCGCCCGGCGCAAGTCCGCTGCCGCTGGACAGGAACACGGAGGTCCAGCGCAGATTCGAGGCGAGCGCGTACGGGTTGTCGGCCGCCCACAGTCCGGCGTTCGCGCTCAGATCGCCCCACAGCGCGGCCGGCTGCACGTCCTCGCGCGCCACTATCGCGTCGATGATCGCCGGCATCCCGAGCGAGGTCGTGTCGAGGATGCCGCTGTACGACGCGGCCGCCGTGAACGCGCCGGGATGATGTGCCGCCAGCGCGATCGCGCCGTATCCGCCGGTGGACACGCCGGCGAGCGCGCGTACCGGGCCGGCCCGGAAGTCGCGCCGCAGCAGCTGCCACAGCTCGGTGACGTCGAAGGCCTCGTAGTCCGGCGAGTCGGCGCCGCCGTCGAGCCAGCGGGTCGGAATCCCGGTCGGCCCGCCCGACGGCATCGCGACGATCACGTCCTTGTCCGCGGTGAACGCCTCGATGCCGGTCTCGCGCGTCCAGGACGTGTAGTCGTCGTGAGCACCCTGTAGCAGGTAGAGCACCGGCCAGGTGCGGTTCGCCGTCGACGACCAGCCCGGCGGCAGCAGCAGCCTGACGGGCACCGTCGCGCCGACCGCCGGCGAGCTGATCCGCACGTCGACCATCCGCGGGTCGAGCAGCGCCACCGACGCGACGAACGCGCCGTCGTCCGCCATCGTGCTGCCCGCCGGAACCGGCGAGGCCGCCGCCGAGGCGGTCGGCACCGTCCCGGACAGCGCGCACGTGAGCGCGATCGAGCCGACGAGCCCCGACGAGACCAGGGCCCGGCGGTACCCCCACGAGGATCCGGATCTAGGCATCGCACGCACCGCCCGCGCCGACCGACAAGTCGGCGGTCAACAGCGACGCGAGCACATCGACGGCCGGCGGGTCGAGCACCGAGAGGTGGTGGCCGGGCACGTCGCGCACGGTCAGATCCGGGCACGGCCCGTCCCAGCCGAGCGCCCTATCGCCGCGTTCGTATCTGCGGTCCCTGACGGTGTGCGGCGCCGGCTCCGTGGCGCGGTACAGC
>JBOHCW010000409.1:0-7776 GCA_050725375.1 Actinocrinis sp.
GATCACAGTGCTGCTCATGGTGCGCCCCGTCGTGCCGGGAACCCGCCCCGAACAGCGGGTTCGCATACCACTATTATCCGTGATCTAGCAACGGTTTCCAGGCGAATACCCGACATTGTGGATAACCCGCTCCCCCCTGTGGACCGGGCACTACCGGTCGCGGCCACGCGTGGGGGAAAGGCCCCCGACGCACGGGACATAACACCTCAACCACCGCCGGCGAAACTCACGCGAGACCCACGCGGTGCAAGAGCGGCTGTGGTCGTGTCGCACCGGGAACGCCACTCGCCGCCGTGGACCCGCAGCGAGACGTCATGCTCATCGCAGGGGTTTGTGTCTAGCACAGCGAGACAGGCGGCCTCCGACGCCGCTGTTGAACACATAAACCCGTGACGAACACTGCCGACTCGCCACCACACCACAACGCCAAGCAGCGCTCCCGGATACGACATGACCACAGACGCCGTTGCACCACGGGTGTCCCGCGACAGCCTCGCCGACGAAAGACGAGGCGTTATGACCCATGCGTCGGGGGCCTTTTGCCTCACTCCCGCCGCACAGTGCGATGGGAAGTCCCGGACAACCCGGCAGCGCACTTGCTGATGCGCAGCGCGCGGGCAACCTCGGCGGCCGCGTTCCGGATCGAGTCTTGTTGGTAGAGCGGATGTCTCGCCAGGACGGACAACACCCGATACCGAGCCGCCTCAATGACCCGCATCCCCTGCTCGATCTCGACCAGCAACTCGACCACCGTGTGCGAGTGCGAACCGCTGGCGCCACCACGGCCGTCTGCCGTCCGTCGCTTGGCCGGGCTCGTCCGCTGACAGCGAACACGCGGCGGGAGCATACGGTCACGCTTCGGTCGTTGTCAGACAACAGGAATCTCCTTCGGGAGAGCTGCTGCTGTGCCCGGAGGTACGCATGGCCCGCAATCCCTTCGCCCCGGACGGCGCCGACGATCCTGGCGACGCCGCCCTCGACGCCTACTCAAAGACCGTGGTCAACGTCGCCGAGACGTTGCGGCCGTCCGTACTCAGCGTCGCGGTGCGTTCCGGGCGCGGCGAGGGTGGAGGCTCGGCCGTGGCGTTCACCCGCGACGGGTTCCTGGTCACCAGCGCGCATGTCGTCGAAGGCGTCAACGGCGGCGCGGTGTTCACCTTCGACGGCCAGGAGCAGGTCTTCGAAGTCGTCGGCCGAGACCGCCTGTCCGACCTCGCCGTGCTCAGCACCGGACTGCGGCCGGCGATGGCGGCTGAACTCGGTGACGCGGACACGCTGCGCGTCGGACAACTCGTGGTCGCGGTCGGCAATCCACTCGGGCTGGCCGGCTCGGTGACCGCCGGCATCGTCAGCGCGCTCGGCCGCTCGATCCCCTCGCACACCCCGGCGGGCACGCGCGTGATCGACGACGTGATCCAGACCGACGCCGCGCTCAATCCCGGCAACTCCGGCGGCGCACTGGCCGACGCGTCGGCCCGCGTCGTCGGCATCAACACGGCGGTGGCCGGCATCGGGCTGGGCCTGGCGGTGCCGATGAACGCGACCACCCGGCACATTCTCAGCGAACTGATGACACACGGCCGCGTCCGCCGCGCCTGGCTCGGCCTGGGCAGCGCGCCCACGGCCCTGCCGCCCGCACTGGCCGAACGGCTCGACCAGGAGACCGGGCTGCGCGTGGTCGAGGTCGTGCCCGACTCCCCCGCCGCGCGGGCCGGCATCCGGATCGGCGACCTGGTGATCGCGGCTAACGGCACGAAGGTGCTGACCGCGCAGGACCTGCAGAAGATGATGCTCGGCCTGCGCGCGGGCACCCGGCTGAACGTGACCCTGATACGCAACGGCGCGTTGGTCGACGTCGTGGCCTCACTCAGCGAGCTGACCGGCGTCTAACCGGCATCTAGGAGTGCGGTCAGTCCCGCAGGACGCCGTCCGCGACGAGCACGGCCGGGCCGGTCATCTCCAGCCGTCCGTCCGCGTGCTCGACGATGACCAGTCGGCCGCCTGGCACGTCGACCGTGTACGGCGTCTCGGGCTCGGCTCCGTCGCGGCGCGCGGCGGCGATCATCGCCGCGCAGGCGCCGGTGCCGCACGAGTGCGTCTCGCCGACTCCGCGCTCGAACACGCGCATCGCGATGTGCCGCGGACCGACCGCCGCCACGAACTCGACGTTGACGCCCTTCGGGTACACCTCGGCGGGCGCCCAGACCGGCGCGTCGAACAGCCGCCCCGCGTCCGCGAGATCGTGCACGAACACGACCGCGTGCGGGTTGCCCATGTCCACGTGCTTCGACGGCTCCTCGCGGCCCTCCCACCGGATCCGCGCGGTCACGCCGGGCCAGGCCGGCGCGCCCATGTCCACCGAGATGTCGCCGCCGTCCGCCGGCACGGTGACGGACTTCACCCCGTCGCGCGTCGCCACGCCGAACCGGCCCGGCTCGGCCAGCCCCTGCGCGACCAGGTAGCGCGCGAACACCCGCACGCCGTTGCCGCACATCTCCGCGATCGAACCGTCGGCGTTGCGATAGTCCATGAACCACGGCGCCCCGGGCGCGTCACTCTCGTAGCCCGGCATCTTGGCGGTGGGCACGACGCGCAGTACGCCGTCGGCGCCGATACCGGACTTACGGTCGCACAGCGCGACGACGCCCGCGTCGGACAGTTCGAGCGCGGCAGTGAAATCCGGCACGATCACGAAGTCGTTGAGCGTGCCGTGCCCCTTGGTGAAACGCAAACCCTTGGCGTCGCCGGTCATGGCCCCATCCTAAATCCCCCGCATGATCGCGCCGCCAACGCTTCGGTCACGTCACGCAGAACTCGTTGCCCTCCGGGTCCTGCATGACGATCCAGCGCCCCTGCGCGCCCTCGTCGAACTCGCGGACCTTCGTCGCGCCCAGCGCCTCCAGTTCGGCGGCGCGCGCCTTGGCCCGCGCCCAGCGCTCCTCCGGCGGCGTGGACCGGCCGCCGCCGGCCCGGATGTCGAGGTGCACCCGGTTCTTCACGGTCTTGCCCTCGGGCACCCGCTGGAAGAACAGCCTCGGCCGACCCCCGGTCCCCTTCTTGGGGTCGAAGTCCGGCGGTACCGCGGCGCCCGCCGAGTTCCACTCGGACTCGGGCACCTTCCAGGCGGTCAGCGCCGCCTCCCAGGTTTCGAAGCCCTCGGGCGGCGGCTCCTCGACGTATCCGAGCGCCTGCGTCCAGAACTCCGTCATCCGGGTCGGATCGGCGCAGTCGATCACTACTTGGAAGTCGTAGACCATGCGGCGACATTATCGGCCGCGTATGACAAAACGCCGCCGAAGCCGTCCTCAGCGGACGATTTCGGCGGCGCCGCACCCTGCCGCGCTCGCTTGCGAGGGCGCGTCAGACGTTGAAGCCGAGCGCGCGCAGTTGCTCGCGCCCGTCGTCGGTGATCTTGTCCGGGCCCCACGGCGGCATCCAGACCCAGTTGACCCGGAAGTCCGAGGTCACTCCGTCCAGCGCCGTGCGGATCTGGTCCTCGATCACATCCTGCAGCGGGCAGGCGGCCGAGGTCAGCGTCATGTCGATGATCGCGACGTTCGAGTCGTCCACGGTCAGGCCGTAGATCAGGCCGAGGTCCACGACGTTGATCCCCAGCTCGGGGTCGACCACGTCCTTGAGGTTCTCGGTCACGTCGTCGACCTGTGCGGTGTCTGCCATCGCGTCACTTCCCGGAGTTCAAGGTGGAGGGGTTCGACGTAGCGGAGGCCGAGGAGCCGGCGGAGGCGGTCGCCAGCGCCTGGGCGGTGGCGTCCTTGAGCGCCATCCAGGACAGCAGCGCGCACTTGACCCGGGCCGGGAACTTCGAGACGCCGGAGAACGCCACCGCGTCCTCCAGCACGTCCTCGTCGCCCTCCTTGGTGCCCTTGGACTGCATCAGCTCCAGGAACGACTCGTGCACCGCGAAGGCGTCTTGAACCTTCTTGCCGATCACCAGGTCGGTCAGCACCGAGGCGGAGGCCTGGGAGATCGAACAGCCCTGCGAAGCGTACGAGACGTCCTCGATGACCGCGTTCTCGCCGAGCCCGGCGTCCGACAGGTGCACCCGCAGGGTCACCTCGTCGCCGCAGGTCGGGTTCACGTGGTGCACCTCGGCCTCGAAGTCGTCGCGCAGCCCCTTGTGGTGCGGGTTGCGGTAGTGGTCCAGGATGATTTCCCGGTACATGGATTCCAGCTGCATCGCGCTCACGCTCCGAAGAAACGCTTGACGTGCTCCAGACCTTCCACGAGCGCGTCCACGTCCGCCTTGGTGGTGTACACCGAGAACGACGCACGTGTCGTCGCCGGCACGCCGTAGCGCACGCACACCGGCCGCGCACAGTGATGACCCACGCGCACCGCGATGCCCTGCTCGTCCAGCACCTGGCCCACGTCGTGCGGGTGGATGTCGCCGAGTTCGGGCGAGCTGAGGACGAACGAGATCGCCGCGCCGTGGTCGTCGGCGGTGTCCGGGCCGATGATCCGCAGCCCCTCGATCTGCTTGAGCCGGTCCAGCGCGTACGAGACGATCTCGTGCTCGTGCGCCGCGACGTTCTGCATGCCGAGCGCGGTCAGATAGTCCACGGCCGCGCCGAGCCCGACCGCCTCGGCGATCGGCGGGGTGCCGGCCTCGTACTTGTGCGGGATCTTCGCGTAGGTGGTGGCCTCCATGGTCACCGTCTCGACCATCTCGCCGCCGCCGAGGAACGGGGGCAGCTCGTCGAGCAGGTCAGCGCGGCCCCACAGCACGCCGATGCCGGTCGGGCCGAGCATCTTGTGCCCGGTGAACGCGACGAAGTCGGCGCCCACCGCGCGCACGTCCAGCGGCATGTGCGGCGCGGACTGCGAGGCGTCCAGCACCACCAGCGCGCCGACCTCGTGCGCGCGGCGCACGATCACGTCGATCGGGTTGACGGTGCCGAGGATGTTCGACACGTGCACGACCGCGACGACCTTGGTCTGCTCGTTGACGATCTCGTCGAGGTTCGACAGGTCGAGCCGGCCGCCGTCGGTCAGGCCGAGCCAGGCCAGCTCGGCGCCGGTGCGCTGCGCGGTCAGCTGCCAGGGCACCAGGTTCGAGTGGTGCTCCATCTGGGTGACCACGATGCGGTCGCCGCGGCCGAGGCCGTACGGGTCGCCGGCCCAGCCGAGCACGTTGGAGACCAGGTTCAGCGCCTCGGAGGAGTTCTTGGTGAAGATCACCTCGCGCGCGTCCGCGTTGATGAACGCGGCGACCTTCTCGCGTGCGCCCTCGTACAGCGCGGTGGCCTCCTCGGCGAGGGTGTGCACGCCGCGGTGCACGTTCGCGTGGTGCTGCTCGTAGTAGTCGGTCATCGCCTCGACGACCTGGCGCGGCTTCTGCGAGGAGGCCGCGGAGTCGAGGTACACCAGGGGCACGCCGTCCTGGACGGTGCGCTCCAGGATCGGGAAGTCCTTGCGGACGCGCTCCACGTCGATGCCCATCACGCGGCCTCCTCGACGCCGGCGTACTTCTCGTAACCCTCGGCTTCGAGCACCTCGGCCAGCTCCGCGCCGCCGGACTCGACGATCCGCCCGTGCGCGAACACGTGCACGAAGTCGGGCTCGATGTATCGCAGGATCCTGGTGTAATGGGTGATCAGCAGGGTGCCGACCTCGCCGCTCTCACGCACCCGGTTCACGCCCTCGGACACGATGCGCAGCGCGTCCACGTCCAGGCCCGAGTCGGTCTCGTCCAGCAGCGCGATCTTCGGCTTGAGCAGTTCCAGCTGCAGGATCTCGTGCCGCTTCTTCTCGCCGCCGGAGAAGCCCTCGTTGACCGAGCGCTCGGAGAAGGCCGGGTCCACCTGGAGGCGCTCCATCGCGGAGTTGACCTCCTTGACCCAGGTGCGCAGCTTCGGCGCCTCGCCGCGGATCGCGGTGGCCGCGGTGCGCAGGAAGTTCGACACGGACACGCCCGGCACCTCGACCGGGTACTGCATCGCCAGGAAGATCCCGGCGCGGGCGCGCTCGTCGACGGTCATCGACAGCACGTCCTCGCCGTCCAGCAGGACCTGGCCGGAGGTGACCCGGTATTTCGGGTGCCCGGCGACCGAGTAGGCGAGGGTGGACTTGCCGGAGCCGTTCGGACCCATGATCGCGTGGGTCTCACCCTGCTTCACGGTCAGGTCGACCCCGCGCAGGATCTCCTTGAGGCCGCCTTCGGCGTCGACGGAGACGTGCAGGTCGCGGATTTCAAGAGTGGCCATGGGCTAGAGCTCCAACGGTTTTCTAAGGACGCTGTACGGCGACGTACAGGTCATCGCCTTCGATCTTGACGGGGTAGACGGGGACCGGCTCGACGGCGGGCAGGCTGGTCGGCTTGCCGCTGCTCAGCGAGAACATCGAGCCGTGCAGCCAGCACTCGATCTCGCCGTCGACCACCTCGCCCTCGGAAAGCGCGACGTTCGCGTGCGAGCAGACGTCGTAGATGGCGTACACCGGGCCCTCGGAGGTGCGCACGACGGCGATCGGCGTGCCGTCGACGTCCACCGCCTCGGGCCGGTCCTCCTCGAAGTCGGCGAGCGCGCCGATCAGGTGCCAGACGAGTTCGCGACTCACGCGCTCACCGCCGGCTCGCTTTCGGGGCGATGCGCGGCCGCGACCGCGGCCCCTCCGACGGACTGCGCCAGCTCCGCCTCGACCTTCGCCATCAGCCGCTGCTCCAGTTCGGGGATGCCGATCTTGGCCAGCACGTCGGCGAAGTAGCCGCGCACCACCAGCCGGCGCGCCTCGCCCTCGGGGATGCCGCGCGCCTGCAGGTAGAACAGCTGCTCGTCGTCGAACCGGCCGGTGGCCGAGGCGTGCCCGGCGCCGATGATCTCGCCGGTCTCGATCTCCAGGTTCGGCACCGAGTCGGCGCGCGCGCCGTCGGTCAGCACCAGGTTGCGGTTCAGCTCGTAGGTGTCGGTGCCCTCGGCGGCCGCGCGAATCAGCACGTCGCCGATCCACACCGCGTGCGCGTCGGCGCCTTGAAGCGCGCCCTTGTACGTAACGTGCGAGCGGCAGTTGGGCACCGAGTGGTCGACGAACAGCCGCTGCTCCAAGTGCTGGCCGTCGTCGGCGAAGTAGACGCCGAGCAGTTCGGCGTCGCCGCCGGGCGCGGTGTACTTGACCTGCGGCACCAGCCGCACCAGGTCGCCGCCGAAGGTGACGTTGACCGACTTGAAGGTCGCGTCCCGGCCGACCAGCGCGTTCTGCTGCGCCAGGTGCACCGCGTCACGCTCCCAGTCCTGCACCGAGACGAAGGTGACCTTCGCGCCGTCGCCGACCAGCACGTCGACGTTGGCCGAGCGCGCGCCGGAGCCGGTGTGGTCGAGCACGATGACGGCCTCGGCGAACGGCTTGACGTCGAAGACCAGGTGCGCGAACGCGGTGCCGCCCTGCGCGTCGACGTGCATGCGTAGCGGTTCGGCCAGCACGACCTCCTTGGCGACGGTGACCACGGTCACCTCGTCAGCGCCCTGGTACGCGTACGCGGCCGCGACGTCCACCGGCTCGCCGGCCTTGTTGGCCCGCGGGTCGTCCTTGCCGACCTGCTCCGAGGTCACGCCGTCGGGCAGCTCCAGCTCGACCTTGTCGGTGCCGTCCGCGGCGGCGCTGCCGTCGTGCAGCCCGCGCAGCCGTTTGAGCGGGGTGAACCGCCAGTCCTCCTCGCGCCCGGTGACCGCCGGGAAGGCGGCCGGGTCGTACGCGGTGAACCGCTCGCCGCGGGAGGCCAGCACCTCGGAGTGGGTCTTGCCGGTGCCGGGCCCGGCCAGC
>JBOHCW010000410.1:0-5277 GCA_050725375.1 Actinocrinis sp.
GGAGCCGGGCTGCCCGCCCTGTTCGCGATCGGGCTGCGCGCCCTGAGCCTCGGCGCGACGCCGAGCGGCGGTGGCGGCGGTGGTGGTGGTGGCGAGGGCGGGCCTGCGGCGCCGGCCGCCCGCAACCCGCTCGGCCTCGTCATCGCGGTGATCTGCTTCGCGGTCGTGCTGGCCGCCATCGGCTGGGGCATTTACAGCATCGTCGACCACAGCTGAGGCGACCCGCTGCCGCAAACCTTCGTCCGAACCGCCCGTCCGACGCCCCCGGTCGCACACCGGGGGCGTCCCGCAATCCCCGGCCCGCTGACGGGCTCCGGCCGGCCGCCGCCGCCGGAATCGCCGCCGCACTAGCCGTCACCGATCGAAGAGGATCCGATGCCACTCCCGCCCATGCTCCAGGCCATCGTCGACTTCGTCCGCAAGGGTTACCCGCAGGGCGTGCCCGAGCGCGACTATCTGCCGCTGTTCGCGCTGCTGCGCCGCAGGCTGTCCGAGGACGAGGTCGAGCAGTTGGCCACCGAGCTGGCCCGGGATCCGGCGGCGGAGCGCAGCCGCGAGGCGATCGGCGCCGCGATCCTCGGCGTCACCGACCAGATGCCCTCAGAGTCCGATATCGAGCGGATCCGCGCGCGCCTGGCGGCAGCCGGCTGGCAGCCCGAGGCCTGACCTGTTCCCGGAGCGCTGCCCGAGATATTCGCTCGTCCGGTGTGTGCGGTCGCACGTACCGTGCACGCGTGTCGAATACTGAGACTCAGTCGGCGCTAACGATCGCCGAGGCCGAGGCGTTGTTGCGGCCGTTGCGTCCGTCCGCCGTGGTGACGCGGGTCCTCGCGCGCGACGGCAGCGGGTTCAACTCGGTGTACGAGCTGCGCTGCGCCGAACCGGACCCGGCGGTCATCGTCAAGTTCTACCCGGCGCGCTGGTTGCAGGCCAAGGAGCTGCACGTCTACGGCCTGCTCGCCGGTCACGGCGTCGGGCCCATCCCCGAACTGCTGCATGCGGCGCCTGACGGCGGTCCGGGGGAGGGCGGCTACACCGTGATGTCCCTGCTGCCCGGTCGGCCGCTTGAGGACGTGGCGCAGCGGCTGAGCCCTGACGACACGCGCGGCATATACCGGCAGATCGGCGCGTGCCTCGCCTCGATCCACCGCATCGAGCTCGACGCGTTCGGCTACCTGACGGACGTGATCGTCGACCCTCAGCCGACCAACGCCGCCTCCATGACGCGTCGGTTCGGCACGCAACTGACGGAGTTCGCCGCGCAGGGCGGCGATCCCGCGCTGTGCCGAGACGTCGCGGCGTATGTCGACGCACGCGCGGAGCTTTTCGAGCTCTGCCGCGTCCCGGTCCTGGTCCACAACGACATACACGAGGGCAACGTGCTGGTCGCCCGGGACGGCGCCGGCGGATCCGGCGGCTGGCGGATGACCGGGTTCATCGACGTCGAGAACGCGGTCGCCGCCGACCCGCTGCTTGATCTGGCCAGGACCAGCCACTTCGCGGTCCACGGCGACGCCGCGAAGTGGCAGGCGCTGGTCGACGGTTACGGCCCCCTCGGCCCACACGCGGATGAGCGCGTGACGCTGTACGGGCTCTACCAGGCGGTCGAGTTGTGGAGCTGGTTCGCCTCGATCGGGCGGACCGAGCGACTGCCCGCGATCGCCGACGAGATCAGAAGCCTGCTGTCGTAGTCGGCTGCTGTCGTAGTCGGCTTCTGTCTCAGTCAGCTGCTGTTGTTGTCACCCTGTCGGCTGTTTCTCGTCCTGCTGTCTCGCTGACGTGGACAGGTCTGGCTGTCTGCGTGGCGTAGACAGCCGGACTGTCTCGCTGGCGTGGACAGGTTCGACTGTCTCGGTGACGGGGTCAGGCAGACACAGGTCCTCTTGTCTCGGTCATGCGGACAGGTCTGGCGCGCCTTGGCCGCTACGTATGACCGACGAGTGCGGCAGGTGCAGGTTGGCATAGACGCCTCCGCGCGCGAGAAGGTCCTCATGCTTACCGATCTCGACGATCCGGCCCTGGTCGAGGACCACGATGCGGTCGGCGCCGCGGACCGTCGAGAGGCGGTGCGCGACCACGAACACGGTACGGCCGTGGACCAGTCGGGCCAGGGCCTCCTGGACGAGCGCTTCGGAGCGGGTGTCCAGGGCCGAGGTGGCCTCGTCGAGGATCAGCACCCTGGGATCGCGGATCAGCGCCCTGGCGATGGCCAGGCGCTGCTTCTGCCCGCCGGACAGCCGCGCTCCGCGTTCGCCCACCACCGTGTCCAGGCCGTCGGGTAGGCGCTCGACGAACTCCAGGGCGTTGGCTGCCGACAGCGCTGCGCGCACCGCCTGCTCGCTGGGCTCGGGCAGGCCGTAGCCGACGTTTTCGCGGACCGTGCCCTCGAACAGGATCGACTCCTGCGGCACGACCGACAGGAAGCGTCGGTAGCTGCGCAGGTCGAGCCCCGCCATGTCGGCGCCGTCGAGCAGGATGCGGCCGTCGCTCGGCCGGATGAAGCCGATCAGCAGGTTAAGGATCGTCGACTTGCCCGCGCCGGACGAGCCGACCAGGGCGATGGTCTCGCCCGCGGTGACCTTGAGCGTGACGTCCTGGACGGCCGGTTCCCCGGACTCGGGGTAGGTGAACCGTACGTGCTCGAAGTCGATCCGGCCCCGCACGCGCTCGACCGTCGCCTTGCCTGCGTTGCTTTCCAGGTCGGGCGCCTCCAGGACCTCGCCGACCGAGCGCACCGATTCCAGGCCCCTGCTGATCACCGGGGTCAGGCTGATCAGCGAGGTGGTCGAGCCGGTCAGCGTGGTGAAGAAGGCGCTGAGCATCACCACGTCGCCGGGGGTGATGCCCCACCAGCCGTAGTAGGCGACCAGCGCCGAGCCGGCCAGGCAGCTGACGCCGAGCGTGTTCAGCGTGATCCAGGCCAGTGCGCCGAAGCGGCCGTTGAGCACGTCCAGCCGCAGCCCGGAGACGAGCACCTGCCGCAGTGAGCCGTCCACCCGGCCGACCGCGGTGTTCTCCACACCGTGCGCGCGGGTGATCGGGATCAGGCTGGTCATCTCGCTGACCCGCGAGGAGAGCAGCTCCATCTCGCGGCGGAACGACTCGTTGTGCGTGCGCAGCCGCGAGCGCAGCCGGGTGATCAGCAGCGCGGCGGCCGGCACGACCACCACGAACACCGGCAGGAACGCGGGCACCTTCAGGCCGATCACCACCAGGCCGCCGGTCAGCGTGATCACGGCGGCGAGCCCGGCGTCAGAGGTCTGCTGCACCATCTGCTCGACGGTCTCCACGTCGCGGATCACCTTGTTCTGCAGCACGCCCGCGCTGACCCGCGAGTGGTAGCCGATGGACAGCTGCTGCATCCGGCGCACCAGCGCCGAGCGCAGGGCCGTGCTCATCCGCCGCACGCTGCCGTTGAGGCAGCGCACGTATAAGAGGTGCATCGGGTAGTTCAGGAACAGGATCACCAGCAGCACGCCGACGTTCAGCCACAGCTGCACGATCGGCTTGTGCGACACGACGACGTCCACGACGTTCGCGGTGATCAGCGGCAGCAGCCAGATCGGGCTGTGTTTGACCGCGTACGCGGCCACCGCGACGGCCAGCTTGCCGCGGTCCTCGCGGAAGAGGTAGCGCAGCGTGCGCAGCGGATGCTCGCCGCGGAATCGATGGTCGAGGGTGTCCCGGACGGCGGGGGCGACGGTTCGGCGCATGGTTCAAGCCAATCGCGGGCTGGGGCGGTCCAGTCCAGACGATTACCGCCCACTGGGACCGCCGGACGCGTGTGGGCCGCCGAGCCCCGATGATCGGCCATATGACGTACAGACGCTGTGGAATACCGCCTCCGGAGGCGAGTGCGGCGACTCCGGAGGCGGCGGTGTCCTCACCCTAGAGGCGGCAACAGAGGAGTGCAATACTTCAACAAAGTTTCGTAATTTGCTTGCTTTGAGTCGACTGATTCCTAGCTTAGCCGCTGGCAGGGGTGCCGCCTGGTCGTTTGTCGGCGCTACTGGATCCGTCCCGAGCTTGAAACAGTGCTGTCCGAGCCTGAAACAGTGCTGGAAGGCTTGCAGCGGCTTGCAAGCCGGTGCGGTACTCTTGCGGCATGTCGCGAAGGCTTGCGGAAGTTGCGAAGAAGGCCGGGGTCAGCGAGGCCACGGTCAGCCGGGTGCTCAACGGAAAGCCCGGCGTGGCCGAGGGGACGCGCGCGGCGATCCTGACCGCCCTGGACGTGCTCGGCTACGAGCGGCCCACCCAGCTGCGCGGCGAGCGCGCCCGGCTGATCGGGCTGGTGCTGCCCGAACTGCAGAACCCGATCTTCCCGGCTCTGGCCGAGGTGGTCGGCGGGGCGCTGGCCCAGCGCGGCTTCACCCCGGTGCTGTGCACGCGCACGGCCGGCGGCCTGTCCGAGGCCGACTACGTGGAGATGCTGCTGGAGCAGCAGGTCTCCGGCGTGGTCTTCGCCGGCGGACACTACGCGGAGGCTGACGCGCCGCACCAGCACTACCTGCGGCTGCTGGAACTGCGGCTGCCGGTGGTCCTGGTCAACGCGGCGGCCGAACACCTGGACTTCCCGCGCGTGTCCACGGACGACGCGGTCGCCGTCGAGCAGGCGTTCGGCCACCTGTCCGCGCTCGGCCACGAGCGGATCGGGCTGATCCTGGGCCCGGCCGACCACATGCCCTCGCGCCGCAAGCACGCCGCCTTCGAGGCCGCCGTGATGGCGAGCGCACTGGCCTACGAACCGAACTGGATCGAGCGCGCGATGTTCTCCCTGGAGGGCGGACAGGCCGCGGCGACCCGGTTGATAGCCCGCGGCATCACCGGCCTCGTCTGCGGCAGCGACCTGATCGCGCTCGGCGCGGTGCGCGCGGCCCGGCGCGCGGGGCTGCGGGTGCCCGACCAGATCTCCGTGGTCGGCTACGACGACTCCTCGCTGATGAGCTGCACCGACCCGCCCCTGAGCACGGTGCGCCAGCCGATCGAGGCCATGGGCCGGGCCGCGGTCGCGATGCTGGTGGGCCAGATCGACGGCGCGACCGTCACCGCGGACGAGCTGCTGTTCGAACCCGAACTCGTGGTGCGCGGCTCCACCGGCCCCGCCGCCGCCGTCCCGGCCGCCGTACGCGTCTGACGGATCGACATAGCAGGACCCGATTCGTGTCGTGAGCCGACTGCGGCCTGGACGCGTCGGCAAGAGTCGACAACCGTTTGCACGGTTTTAGAGGGCGGTCAGTCCTATGCTGCCCCCGGCACGGGACTGACCGCTCTTACACG
>JBOHCW010000411.1:0-8003 GCA_050725375.1 Actinocrinis sp.
GTACAGCGCGCGACTTGCTCGTCTCGGTTGTTGATATCCAGGCCCGTTCTTGGGTGCGCCGTGCGCTTAGCGGTCTTCTTCCCTGCCTTCTCGCGCTCGTGCTTTCGGAACTTCGACTCGTCCGACAAGCGGGCGAGGATGGCGAAGTTCATGCCGGCCAAGTCGCCGATCTTGGCCTTGCCGATCAAATCAATGCCCATACTCTAAGCATACGTCCAGCGAAGTACTGGCTGCACTACAAGCTGCAGGAGAACAACGGCTGGGTGAAGCTGGCCCGGCACACCCGCCGCGAGTCGATCGAGGAGATGGGCCACGCGGACAAGCTGGCCGAGCGGATCATCTTCCTGGAGGGGCTGCCCAACTTCCAGCGCCTCGGCGCGCTGCGGATCGGCACCACGGTGGCCGAGATGTTCGAGTGCGACATGAAGGTGGAGGTCGAGGCGGTCGAGCGGCTGCGCCGCGGCATCCGCTACATGCGCGAGAAGGACGACGTGACCTCGGCCAATCTCTTCGAGCAGATCCTGGGCAACGAGGAGGAGCACATCGACTACCTGGAGACGCAGCTGAGCCTGGTGCGCGAACTCGGCGAGCCGCTCTACCTGGCCCAGCTGGTCGAACAGCCGCAGGAGGGCTGACGGCCCATCACCACTGTCGGCTTGTCAGTCACGGTTGATCATCACTGCGGCCGGTCGATGAACGAGGCCAGCCCGCGCAGCACGACCTCGATCCCGAGCTCGAAGCGGTCGAAGCCGCCGCTCTCCCGGCTCATCATCGGCCCGGCGAGCGCGACCACGTTCGGGAACCGGTCCTCGGGCAGCGCGGCGAGGTAGTCGGCGATCTGCCGCATCTGCTTGCCGATCTCCTCCTCGTCCGCGTCGGGGAAGCGCGAGCGCCACATGTCGTCCTCGATCGCGTGCACCACGAGGAACTGGCCGAGCAGGTCGCCGGCGAAGGCCGCGATCCAGTCGGGCACCCCCCCGGCCCGCAGGATGGCCAGCTGTGCCTCGACCGCGCGGATCCCGTTGGGGCCGAAGGGGATGCGGCCCATGAAGGCCTTGGCGAGATCACGGTGCGAGGTGAGCACCTCGCGGGTCAGCCGCAGCGTGCCCAGGGCCAGCTCGCGCCAGTTCTCGGGCGTCGGCGCCTGGGCCGGCCAGCGGTCGACCACCTCGCCCATCACCCAGTCGACGATCAGGTCGAGCAGTTCCTCCTTGTTGGCGACGTACGCGTAGAGCGAGGCGGCGCCGGTGCCGAACTCCTGGGCCACCCGGCGCATCGAGACCGCGTCGAGCCCCTCGGCGTCGATGATCCGGATCGCGGCGGCGACGATCGCCTCGCGGCTCAGCTGCGGCTTGTCCGCGCGCCCGGCCCGGCCGCCCTTCGGCGACGGCGCCCACGGCCGCGGGGCGATGCCGGCCCAGCCTTCTCGCGCGTCGTCCTGCGCAGCGCTCATCCGCGGCTCCCGATTCTCTTCGCGACCGGCCGCGACCCGTCGGCCGTCCGTGCCCACGGTACCTCCGTTCGAACACTGTACGCAATTCGCGAACAACGTTCTAAGTCAACGAACATTGTACTTGACGCGAACACCGTACGCCTGTAGAACAGTGTTCGAAACATGCAAACACTGTTCGGACCGTACGCGGGGAGGACCCACCATGCCGACCACCACAGACCGGCCGCCCGAGGCCGGCGCGGCCGACGGCGCCGCGCCGGCCGGCTTCAGGCCGTCCAGGTTCCAGTGGTTCGTGCTGCTGACCGTGCTGGGCGCGGACATCATGGACCTGCTGGACTCCACGATCGTCAACGTCGGCGCGCCGTCGATCTCGCGGGACCTGCACGCGACCAGCAGCCAGCTGCAGTGGATCATCGCCGGTTACACGCTGGCCATGGCGGTCGCGCTGATCACCGCCGGGCGGCTGGGCGACCTGTACGGCCGGCGCCGGATGTTCCTGCTCGGCATCGGCGCGTTCACCGTGTTCTCCGCGCTCAGCTCGGCGGCCAACGACCCGCAGACGCTGATCGCCGCGCGGGCGCTGCAAGGCCTGTCGGCCGCGATCATGCTGCCGCAGGGGCTGTCCATCATCCGCTCGGTGTTCCCGCCGGCGCAGGCGGGGGCCGCGATGGGCGTCTTCGGCCCGATCATGGGCCTGGCCGCCACGCTCGGCCCGATCATCGGCGGGGCGCTGGTGCAGGCCGACCTGTTCGGCTCCCAGTGGCGCTCGATCTTCTGGGTCAACGTGCCGCTCGGCCTGGCCGCGTTCGCCTTCGCCTGGCGCGTGGTGCCGCGCGACAAGGAGCACGGACCGGACGCGCCGACGCTCGACGTGCTCGGCGCGGTGCTCTCCGGCCTGGGCATGCTGCTGCTGGTCTACCCGCTGATCCAGGGCCGCGAGAAGGGCTGGCCGGCCTACATGTTCGTCATGATGGCCGCGTCCGTGCCGGTCTTCGCCGCCTTCTGGCTGCGGCAGCGCTCGCGGCAGGCGAAGGGCCGCACGCCGCTGGTCACGCCGTCGCTGTTCGCCAAGCGGGCGTTCACCGGCGGGCTGGTGTTCGCGGTGTTCTTCTTCGCCGGCATGGGCGCGCTGTTCCTGGTGCTGATGCTGCACATCCAGCTCGCGCTCGGCTTCACCTCGCTGCACGCGGGCCTGACCGGCCTGCCGTTCTCGCTCGGCGCGGCGATCGGCGCGGGAGTCGGCGGCACGCTGGCCCCGAGGTTGGGACGCACGGTGCTGCACTCGGGCGTCGTGCTGATGTGCGCGGGTATCGCGGGCGTGGCCTGGACGGTGTACGCGGCCGGCCAGTCGCTGACCACCTGGGACCTGATCCCGGCCTACGGGGTCAGCGGCGTGGGCATGGGCCTGTTGATCACCAGCTACTTCACCACGGTCATCTCGGCGGTCGACGACGAGGAGACCGGTTCGGCCGGCGGTGTGCTCAACGCGGTGCAGCAGCTGGCGAACTCGCTGGGCGTCGCCCTGTTCGGCACGCTCTACTTCAACTCGCTGCAGGCGGGCCACACCTCGGTCAGCGCGACGGCGAGCACCCTCTGGTACGCCTGCATCGCGACCGCGCTGTGCATCCCGCTCGGTTTCCTGCTCCCCCGGTTCGCGCGCCCGGACGTCGAGATGCACTGACCAGGTGCACTGGCCGGGTGCACTGGCCCGGCGTAGTCCGCGCCGTCCGTATCAGTACACGGGGATGAAAACGAGGGTCCGGCCGCAGGGGGCCGGATCCTCATTCCGTGCCCGGAGAGGTCCCCGGCCGCGGACGTATGCTCGGTTCATGGCGCAGACGACGCGGGACACGGACGACATCGCGGCGGGGTTGAGCATCGGGCAGGTGGCCGGGCGGACCGGGCTCAGCGTGCACGCGCTGCGGTTCTACGAGCGCGAGGGCATCCTGGCCGAGGCGGTGCAGCGGGCGCCGGGCGGGCGGCGCGTGTACGGCGAGCACGACCTCGAATGGCTTGAAGTGTGTATCAAACTGCGCGCATCGGACATGCCGCTGCCCGAGATCCGCAGGTACGCGGAACTCGTGCGCGCCGGATCGGGCAATGAGACGGAACGCCTGTCCGTCATGCGCGCGCACCAGGAACGCATCAGGGCTCGAATCGCAGACCTCGAAGAGTGCCTGGACCTGATCGGGAACAAGATCGAGTCCTACGAGGCCTCGCTGCTCGACGGCGGGAGCTGCGTGCCGTGGGAGAGCGCTCGGATCCCTGAAACCGACAGCGTGCGTGACGCTGCCACGGACGCCGCTGCTGTCGTCGACGCCCGCGCCGGCATCGGCGTTCAGGCCGCCATCGAGGCCTGAGAACCACGGCGTCCGGGCCGCGATGGCAGCCCGGACGCCGGTGGATCGTGCAGGTTACCTGGTCAGTTGTCGTCGCCGGCCTCGGAGGCCGGGACGAACTCGGCCGCGGCCTGCGTGCCCTTCTCGCGGAAGCGCAGCGCCTCCCACAGCGGGCCCGGGATCACGTGGACGCCGTAGTGCGCGCGGTGGTGTGCGACGCAGAGCACTTCCAGGTTGCCCGGGGACTCGGCCCACTTCTGGAAGTCCTCGTCGTTTTCGAAGTGCAGGCCGAGCGACTTCTCGATCTTGACCGGATCGACCTGGTTGATCTGCGAGAACTCGATGTAGGTGTGGTGCAGCTCGGGGACGCCGTCGCACAGGTCGTCGCCGATGACGCACTTCCACAGGCCCTGGCGCTTGAGCCGCGCCTTGGCCTGCTCGAACAGGTGGTAGTGCGGGTCCTCCTCGCGCGGCGCGTGCTCGGGCACGTGCGAGAGCAGGTGCAGCGTCATCGTCTGGTCGTGCGCGGCGGTCATCGCGGCCTGCGACGACTCGGCGTGCTTGTGGCTCGGACCGTCCGCGTGGTGCGCGAGCGAGTCGCCGTCGTGCTGGTGCGACGGCGCCTGGTGCGGCACGGTGGCGGCGGCCTTCTTCGCGGGCGCGGCCTTCTTGGCCGGGGCGCTCTTCGCGGCGGGCTTCTTCGCCGCCGGCTTGTGCTCGGCGGCGGCCGCGTGGGAGTGGTCGTGCTCCTGCGCGTACTTCTCCGCCGCTTCACGCTTCGCGGCCTCCTGCTTCGCGTTCTCTTCGTCATTCTGGAAAAGCTTGTCGAAAAGGCCCATCGGACCATCCCCCTGGCGAAACGTCGTCGAGCCGGAATGTCGGAAAGAAGCTATCCGTATCGCAGAGCTCTATCAACAGCCGCGAAGCCCGACCAACCCGGACGGTACGGGACCATCCGGGCTGGTGGGAAACGCATCTGAGGGCGCGTCAGGGGACTGCGCGGCCGGTCGGCGCCGCCGGGTGACCGCCGGGTGACCGACCGTCAGCAGCGGCCGGGCCGACGGCTGCCGCGTCAGGCGAGCGAGGCCAGGACCTCGGCGGCCAGGAGGCAGTCCTTCTCGGTGACGTCCAGGTGCGTCACCAGCCGCAGCAGCTTGGGTCCGAACGCTGATACACGCACGTTCCGCCGCGCCGCGCGGGCCGCCAGGGCCGCCGCGTCGGGCACGTCGACGAGCACGATGTTGGTCTGCGGCGTGCGCGCGGACAGGCCGGCCTCGCGCAGCCGGCCGGCCAGCAGCCGGGCGTTCGCGTGGTCCTCGGCCAGCCGCTCCACGTGGTGGTCGAGCGCGTAGATACCCGCGGCCGCGAGCAGTCCGGCCTGCCGCCAGCCGCCGCCGAGCCGGTGGCGCAGGTGCACCGCCTCCTCGCGCTTGCGCGGCGCGAGCAGCACGACCGAGCCGACCGGCGCGCCGAGTCCCTTCGACAGGCACACCGACAGCGTGTCCGCGATCGCGCCGTACTCGCGCAGCGGTGTACCGGTCGCGACGTGCGCGTTCCAGATCCGCGCGCCGTCGATGTGCACTGCGACGCCGGACTCGTCGGCGACCTCGCGGATCTGCCGCAGCTGTTCGATCCCGTACACCGAGCCGCCGCCGCGGTTGTGCGTGTTCTCCAGCTCGACCGCCGTGGTGCCCAGCGTGTGCGGCAGCCTCGGCCGGATCAGGCGCCTGAGGTCGTCGGGGGTGAGCAGCCCGTTCGGGGTGAGCGCGGTGCGCGTCTGCACGCCGCCGTGCCAGGCCAGGCCGCCGTCCTCGTGCGCGAGGATGTGCGCGTCGGCGTCGGCGACCAGTTCGTCGCCCGGGGCCAGCAGCGTGCGCAGCGCGATGTGGTTGGCCATCACGCCGGTCGGCACGAACAGCGCGGCCTCGAAGCCGAACAGGGCGGCCGCCTTCGCCTCGAGGGCCGCGACGGTCGGGTCCTCGCCGTAGACGTCGTCGCCGACCTGCGCGTCCACGATCGCGGCGCGCATCGCGGGCGTCGGCTTGGTGACGGTGTCGCTGCGCAGGTCGACCACTGCGGTGTCAGCGTCCTTCATTTCGCCGCCCTGTATGTCATTGCGCTGTATGTCATTGCGCTGTATGCCGGCCGCCCCGGCGCCGCTCACACCGTGCTCCGGTACATCTCGGCGACCAGGAACGCCAGGTCCAGCGACTGCGAGCGGTTCAGCCTCGGGTCGCAGGCCGACTCGTAGCGGGTGCCCAGGTCGCCGAAGGCGATCTCGTCGCCGCCGCCGACGCACTCGGTCACGTCGTCGCCGGTCAGCTCGACGTGGATGCCGCCGGGGTGCGTGCCGAGCGCGCGGTGCACCTCGAAGAAGCCCTTGACCTCGTCCAGCACGTCGTCGAAGCGCCGGGTCTTGTGGCCGCTCGGCGCCTCGAAGGTGTTGCCGTGCATCGGGTCGCAGATCCAGGCGACCTGGTGGCCCTCGGCGGTGACCTTCTCGACCAGCGCGGGCAGCTTGTCCCGGATCACGCCGGCGCCCATCCGGATGATGAAGGTCAGCCGGCCCGGCTCGCGCCGCGGGTTGAGCTTGTTCAGGTACGCCAGCGCCTCGTCCGGCGAGGTGCCCGGCCCCAGCTTGATGCCGATCGGGTTGCGGATCCGGGAGAAGTAGTCGATGTGCGCGCCGTCCAGGTCCCGGGTGCGCTCGCCGATCCAGACGAAGTGCCCGGAGGTGTTGTACAGCTCGCCGGTGCGCGAGTCGGTGCGGGTGAGCGCCGACTCGTATTCGAGCAGCAGGCCCTCGTGCGAGGAGAAGAACTCGACGGTGCGCGTCTCCTCCGGGTCGACGCCGCAGGCGCGCATGAAGTCCAGCGCGCGCTGGATCTCGGCGGCCAGCAGTTCGTAGCGCTTGCCGGAGGGCGAGGTGGACACGAAGTCCCGGTTCCACGCGTGCACCTGGTGCAGGTCGGCGTAGCCGCCGGTGGTGAAGGCGCGCACCAGGTTCAGCGTCGCGGCGGACGAGTGGTACATCCGCACCATCCGCCACGGGTCGGGCACCCGCGACTCGGGGGTGAAGTCGAACCCGTTGACCGAGTCGCCGCGGTACGCCGGGAGCGTCAGGCCGGCGCGGGTCTCGTTGTCCTTGGAGCGCGGCTTGCCGTACTGCCCGGCGATCCGGCCGATCTTGACGACCGGGACCGAGCCCGCGTACGTGAGCACGGCGGCCATCTGCAGCAGGGTCTTGAGCTTGTTGCGGATCGCGTCGGCGGTCACGCCCGCGAAGGTCTCCGCGCAGTCGCCGCCCTGCAGCACGAACGCCTCGCCGCGGGCGACCTGGGCGAGGCGGTCCTTGAGCAGGTCCGCCTCGCCGGCGAAGACGAGGGGCGGATACGAGCGCAGCTCGGCGGCGGCGGCGTGCACGGCGGCGGGGTCCGGCCAGGAGGGCTGCTGCTTGACCGGGCGGTTGCGCCAGCTCTCGGCGGCGGCGTTCTCGGTGCGCTGGGTGTCCACCCCTCCAGGCTACGGGACCGGCGCGGCCGGCCCGCTCGCAATATCGGTCACCGAGACGGGCCCAGGATCCGCTCGATCGCCGCCAGCTCGTCGGCCGTGAGCGCGGGGGCGTCCAGGGCGGCGAGGTTGGCCTCCAACTGCGCGACGGACGACGCGCCGACGATCGCCGAGGTCATCCGGGAATCGCGCAGCACCCAGGCCAGGGCGAGCTGCGCGAGGCTCTGGCCGCGGCCGGCGGCCAGCTCGTTCAGCGCCTTGACCTGCGTCATCACCGAGTCGGTCAGTGCCTCGGGACGCAGGAAGTGTCCGACGGACGCGCGTGAGCCCTCGGGCACGCCGCCGAGGTAGCGGTCGGTCAGGACGCCCTGCGCGAGCGGCGAGAAACAGATGCAGCCGGCGCCGACCTCCTCCAGCGTGTCGAGCAGCCCGTTCTCGACCGCGCCGCGGTTGAGCATCGAGTACGCCGGCTGGTGGATCAGCAGCGGGGTGCCCAGGTCGCGCAGGATCGACGCGGCGGCGCGCGTCTGCTCGGGGTCGTAGTTGGAGATCCCGGCGTACAGGGCCTTGCCGGAGCGCACCGCCTGGTCCAGCGCGCCCATCGTCTCTTCCAGCGGCGTGTGCGGGTCGAACCGATGGCTGTAGAAGATGTCGACATAGTCCAGGCCCATCCGGGCCAGCGACTGGTCGAGCGAGGCGAG
>JBOHCW010000412.1:0-6493 GCA_050725375.1 Actinocrinis sp.
CACACGTCGTCTGCGGCGAGAGTGCACTCTAGTGGAGCGGCCCGCGCCTCCACCGGGCATCATCACTCGCAGTGACGATGGTGACCAAACTCACACGGTATAACAGGCAGTCAAATCGCAGGTCGGCGGCCTGTCGCGACGCTCCGTATCCGTTTGACAACAGCGCCGCGGGGGGTGAGACGATGAAAAGGCAATGGGGGATGCCCCAACGAAGTAGACGGAGTTCGCTCCGTCTCGCGGGGGCGTGGCAGTGGTCCGGACGGTCCGCGAGCGACGCTTCATAGGAGCGCGGTCTTGGTTTTCAGCCGAGATGCCGCGCTTCTTCGTTTTCAGGCGCTAGACGACCCGAGTATCCGTGATCATCGGCGCGACGAGTTTTGCCCACTGGCCGCCGCGCGCCCAACCCCACGCGATTGCGTCCGGAAGTCCGAGCAAAGGCTCCTGGGCTGTTCTCATGTGGACGTATGACGTACCGGCAGGCAATCCGACACGATCTGATGGCGTGGCAGGTGTGACCGGGCCATCGCTCAGTGAAATCGCGGCAGGTAGGCGGCCGGGAGTCAAGTTGACCCGTGCCGTCGAGCGCTGAGATGCTGAGTGCGCAATGGGGGGTACCCCAACGAAGTAGACGGAGTTCGCTCCGTCTCGCGGGGGCGTGGCAGTGGTCCGGACGGTCCGCGAGCCACGCTTCATAGAAGCGCCGTCTTGGCCGGGTGGCCGGGATTCGGCGCTTCTTCGTTTTCGGCGCTGCGCACGACGGCGCTGACGGGAACGCCGCCGGGTCCCGTGCGGGCTCGGGCCGGTCGGCGGCGGGTCCCGGGGCCGGTACCATAGAAGGGGCTTTTCTGCCCTTGGGGCAACGGAGCCCTGTTTGCGCGCTGCCCACTCATTGCTTTCGGCTCTGTCCGGCCGGCGCCCATCCTCACGGACTCAGATTCTCGAACCAGGAAGCGACGCTACCGGCATGCCTACGCGTAACGACATCCGCAACGTGGCGATCGTGGCCCACGTCGACCACGGTAAGACCACGCTCGTGGACGCGATGCTCTGGCAGGCCGGCGCGTTCCGGTCCAACCAGCACGTGGACGAGCGGGCGATGGACTCGAACGAGCTGGAGCGCGAGAAGGGGATCACCATCCTCGCGAAGAACACGGCGGTGCACTACAAGTCGCCGGTGGACGGGTCGGACACCGTCATCAACATCATCGACACACCCGGGCACGCCGACTTCGGCGGCGAGGTCGAGCGCGGCCTGTCGATGGTCGACGGCGTCGTGCTGCTGGTGGACGCCTCCGAGGGGCCGCTGCCGCAGACCCGGTTCGTGCTGCGCAAGGCGCTGGCCGCGAAGCTGCCGGTGATCCTGGTGATCAACAAGACCGACCGGCCCGACGCGCGCATCTCCGAGGTGGTCGACGAGACCTACGAACTGTTCCTGGACCTGGACGCCACCGAGGAGCAGATCGAGTTCCCGATCGTCTACGCCTGCGCGCGCGACGGCAAGGCCTCGCTGGAGCGGCCGGGCAACGGCACCGTGCCGGCCAGCCCGGACCTTCAGCCGCTGTTCAAGACGATCCTGGGGACCATCCCCGCCCCGATGTACGACGAGGGCGCGCCGCTGCAGGCGCACGTGACCAACCTCGACGCGTCCAACTTCCTCGGCCGCATCGCGCTGTGCCGGGTGCACCAGGGCACCATCCGCAAGGGCCAGCAGGTCGCCTGGATCAAGCGCGACGGCGAGATCGAGCGGGTCAAGATCACCGAGCTGCTGATGACCGAGGCGCTGGAGCGCAAGCCCGCCGAGCAGGCCGGCCCCGGCGACATCATCGCCATCGCCGGCATCCCGGACATCATGATCGGCGAGACCCTGGCCGACCCGGACGACCCGCGGCCGCTGCCGCTGATCACCGTGGACGAGCCGGCCATCTCGATGACGCTGGGCACCAACACCTCGCCGCTGGTCGGCCGGGTCAAGGGCGGCAAAGTCACCGCGCGGATGGTCAAGGACCGGCTGGAGCGCGAACTGGTCGGCAACGTGTCCATCAAGGTGCTGCCGACCGAGCGGCCGGACACCTGGGAGGTGCAGGGCCGCGGCGAGCTGGCGCTGGCGATCCTGGTGGAGATGATGCGCCGCGAACAGTACGAGCTGACCGTCGGCAAGCCGCAGGTGGTCACCCGCACGATCGACGGCAAGGTGCACGAGCCGGTCGAGCGGCTGACCATCGACTCGCCCGAGGAGTATCTGGGCACGATCACCCAGCTGATGGCGGTGCGCAAGGGCCGGATGGAGACGATGACCAACCACGGCACCGGCTGGATCCGGATGGAGTTCCTGGTCCCCTCGCGCGGACTGATCGGCTTCCGCACCGAGTTCCTGACCGAGACCCGCGGCACCGGCATCGCCAACCACACCTTCGAGGGCTACGAGCCCTGGTTCGGCGAGTTGCGCACGCGCAGCTCCGGCTCGCTGGTCGCCGACCGGGCCGGCGTGGTGACCCCGTTCGCGATGACGAACCTGCAGGAGCGCGGCTCGCTGTTCGTCGAGCCGACCACCGAGGTGTACGAGGGCATGATCGTCGGGGAGAACTCGCGCACCGACGACATGGACGTGAACATCACCAAGGAGAAGAAGCTCACGAACATGCGCCAGTCCACCTCGGACGAGACCGAGAAGATCGTGCCGCCGCGCAAGCTCTCGCTGGAGCAGTGCCTGGAGTTTTGCCGCGAGGACGAGTGCGTGGAGGTCACGCCCGCCGCGGTGCGCATCCGCAAGGTGCTGCTCTCGGCGCAGGAGCGCGGCCGGATGCAGGCGCGCCGCTCGCGCGGCCAGGCGTAGGCGCAGCCGCGGGACCGCACGACGTACAGACGCGGCGCGTCTTCGGGAGCTGATCCCGGAGGCGCGCCGCGTTCGTATAGGCGGCTACTGGTTCGGGCCCTTGGCGCCCGAGATGAACGGCAGCACGCTGATCTTGCCGTGCTGGCAGACGGTGACCGGGCCGCCGGTGATGGTCGCGCTCAGCTGGGTCGTCTCGTCCGGCGGGGTGAGCTGCACGTACACCGACGGCGCCTCGCAGTCGCCGGTGGCCGGCTCGTCCGGGGCCGGGACGTCGAAGTCGAACAGCGCCGTGGTGGCCACCGACGCGCCGCTCGCCACGGTCAGCGTCTTCGGCGCCGCGCTGTGGTCGCGCACCACGTTGGTCGCCTGGCCGGAGAGGTTGGTGTCCTCCAGCATCATGCCTGGGTAGCCGTACACCGTACAGGTGCGGTTGGAGGTGTTGGTGAGCTTGATGTTCATCGCCTCGTGCCCCGTGGCCTGCGAACCGGCCACGATCGACACGGCCGGCGAGAGGTCCACGGTGTGGCAGCGCGGCACCGCGGACGCGGACGAACCCGCGCCGCCGCTCTGCGTCGCCGCCGCGCTCGGCGCATTCGTCGGCAGTAGTACAGTGCCCGGCGACTGACTCTGCGTCGGCCCGCCGCTCTCGGTCGCGTTCGCCGACGGCCCCGTATCGCCGCCGGCGCTGCTGCATCCGGCGACGATGCCGCCGAAGAGTGCGGCCGCGGTCAGCGCTCCGCCGATCGCCCATTCGTGCTTGCGGTCCATGACTTCTCTCGCCCTGCTTTCCACCACGCTGTCAACGCCGCCTGAAGCCGCCGAAGCCTTCGGGCCCCCCGACGTTCCTGCCACCGCGAAACCCGCGTACTCGGACCCGGCGCCGCCGGTCCAAGCCACGGGCGCCGCGAAATCCAGTGCCCTATACGCAGGGCTCGTATCGCCGCCGCCCAAGGCCTTGCCGCCGCCGCTACGGCTCTGGTCACAGCCCGGATCGGCGACCTGCAAGACGCGGCCGTCGCCCAGGTGCGTGCCCACCAGGACGCCCCCGGCTCCGGCCGCGAGCACCGAGACGACGGCGGCCGCGGCGATGAACGCCGTCCGGTGCCGCCTGCGCTGCGCGCGCAGCACGACTCGCTCGAAGCTGTACGGCGGCGTGTGCAGCGGCGTCACCGGGCCGATCAGCGTACGCAGCCGCCGGTCGGTCTCCCGGTCGGCGGCGGCGCCGGGCGAGGTGCCCGGCCAGGTGTCGCCGAGCCGCTCCTCGGGATGCTCGGGCGGGCGGCCGGGGCGGCGCGGATCGTCGGGCGTCAACGGATTGCTCATCGGGCGCCGTCCAGCGCTTGGCGCAGCTGCGCGCGGGCCTGGAACAGGTCGCTCTTGACCGTGCCCGCGGGCCGATTGGTCAGCCGGGCGACGTCCGCGAGCGGGAACCCGGCGTAGTAGTAAAGCAGCACCGACACACGCAGCCGGTCCGGCAGCGTCTCGACCAGCGTGCGCAGGTCCGTGCCGCGGAACTCGGCCTCGCCGCCGGAGGCGGTGTAAGCCTGCTTCGTCTGCTGGAGCATCTCGCGCTCGCGGCGGGTCTTGCGCCAGTGGTCGCGCACCAGGTTCGCGGCGATGACGTACAGGTACCCGACCGGGTCGTCCACCTTGCGCAGCCGGCCGAGCAGCCGGGTGAACGCCTCCATCGCGATCTCGTGCGCGGTGTCGTCGTCGTCCAGCAGCTTGCGGCACCAGCCGGCCAGCCGGCCGTAGTGCGCGGCGAACAGCTCGGCGGCCAGCGCCTCGGCGTCGACGCGGCGCCGGCCCGTGGGCGGACCGGCCATCTCCGGGTCGGCCAGTACCGGCCAGTTGTCAGCGGTGTCACTCATCCCTGCCCCGAAGGCTGTGACGGTCATCGGCCGCCAGCCTCGTGCCGAGGTGATCCCGAACCACCCATGACCGTCCGTCCAAGAAGAGTACTGGTTCCCTGACGCAGCTGTGTTCTTGGAGACGGCGGTGTCGGTGCACGGTTGTCACGGTTTAGCTACGGCCGCGCATTTCGGGCGCGCGGACGGTGCGCGTACGACCCGAACGGCCGTAACGATGTGCAGATATGACGGGTTGATCCGATCGCGCCCGGATCAACCCGTCATGACCGGATCAGCCGAGCGACCGGCGCAGGAAGTCGACCTGTAACTCCATCAGGCGCTCGGTGACCACGTCCTGCGGCGTCATGTGGGTGACTCCGGACAGCGGCAGCACCTCGTGCGGGCGCCCGGCGGCCAGCAGCGCGGACGACAGGCGCAGCGTGTGCGCCGCGACCACGTTGTCGTCGGCGAGCCCGTGGATGATCATCATCGGGCGGTGCGGCTCGGCCCAGCGCCACGCGCCCGGACCGGCGTCCGGGAACAGCGAGTTGGCGTTGTACACCTCGGGCGCCTGGTCGGGGTGGCCGAGGTAGCGCTCGGTGTATCCGGTGTCGTACAGCCGCCAGTCGGTGACCGGCGCGCCGACGATCGCGGCGTGGAACACGTCGGGACGCTTCAGCACCGCGAGCGCCGACAGATAGCCGCCGTACGACCAGCCGCGGATCGCCACCCGGTCGCGGTCCAGGTCGGGGTACAGCGCGAGCAGCGCTTCGAGCGCGTCGACCTGGTCCTGCAGCGTCGCCCCGGCGAAGTCGTCGCGCACCGCGCGGTCCCAGGCCGGGCCGCGGCCGGGCGTGCCGCGGCCGTCCGCGACGAGCACCGCATAGCCCTGATCCGCGAACCACTGCGGCGAGAGATAGGCGTTGTGCGACGCGACGGCGAGCTGGGCGTGCGGACCGCCGTACGGGTCGAGCAGCACCGGAAGCTTCGTGCCGGGCACGTAGCCGGCCGGCAGCAGCAGCACGCCGCGCAGGCCGCGCTCGCCGAGCACCAGTTCCCGCGGCCGCGCGGTCAGCCGCGGCGCCTCGACGAGGCTGCGCAGCTCGCACAGCGCGCTCGCGCCGGCCTTGTCGAGCTTGACCACCGTGGTCCGCCGGTTCGGCACGTCCAGCGTCGCGGCGGTGACCACCGCGAGCGAGCCGCCGATCACCGCCGCGTTCACCCCGTCGGCCGAGCTGATCCGCTCGATCTCGCCGCCGCCGGGTCCGTCCGACTCGGCGGCCGGCAGCGTGACCCGCACGATGTGGATGCGCGTCGGGTCGTCGTCGAGCGAGACCGACAGGTACGCGTGGTCGGCGTCGATGCCGAGCAGCGCGCGAACCTGTACGCCGTCCGGGGTCACGGCGCGGTTGCCGAGCAGCAGCCGGTACGCGTCGCCGCGCGGCGCGATCCAGGCCAGGTCGCCGCGCGGCGACCAGGCGGGCGCGCCGGGGAAGCCCTCGCACCAGACCTCGTCGCGCTCCTCGATCAGCACCCTGGTCGAGCCGTCCGCCTCGACCGCGAGGACGCGGCCGGTGCGCTGGTCGCGGGTGAGCACCGCGAGCAGGGCCGGACCGTGCGCCGACCAGTGCACCGCGGCGAGGTATTCGAACGCCGAGCCGCCCTCGCCGGCCTGCCACGACACCGGCGTGCGCCTGCCGTCCAGTCCCAGGCGTACCAGGCCGACCAGCGCGTTCGCGGTCCCGGCCGCCGGATAGCCCACCTCGCGGGCGGGCCGGCTCGGGTTGGCCGGATCGGCGATGTGCCAGCG
>JBOHCW010000413.1:0-5511 GCA_050725375.1 Actinocrinis sp.
CCACCCAGCAGGCCGGCGGTGGCGGCGGCGCGGACTCCGCGTACCTCGCCTGCCTGCGGCAGAACGGCGTGACCGTGCCGTCCGCGTTCCCGTCCCGCGGACAGTTCACCGCGCGGCCCACGGACCGGCCGACCGACCGGCCCTCCGGCTTCCGCGGCGGTGGTGGCGGCGGCTTCTTCGGCGGACAAAGTCAGAGCCCGCAGATGCAGGCCGCGGTCCAGGCCTGCGCCTCGGTGCGGCCGACGTCCGGGTTCGGCGGCGGCTTCGGGTTCGGCGGTGGTGGCGGCGGCACCCGGCTGGTCGCGTTCCAAAACTGCATGACCCAGCAGGGCGTCACGATCCCGACCACCCGGCCGAGCACGGTGCCGACCGCGCGGCCTACCGCGTTCCCGTCCGGCGCGGCGCGCTACCTCGGCGGCCTGAACGCGAGCGACCCGAAGGTGGCCGCGGCGCTCAAGGTCTGCTCGCCGCTGCTGCCCTCACCCGGCGCGCGGCCGAGCTCGCAGCCGACCGGCTGAACCGATCACGAATACCAGGTCGATCACGAAAAACAGCAGGTCAGCAGGCCCGCGCGACGAGTCGCGCCGCGCGGGCCCCGCCGTTCTTCGTGACCCGGGCCCGCATAATTGTTGTCATTTCCTCAGCATCCCTCTAAGCCTGTATTCAGCAAGAACGTCCACCCTGGCTCTTCGGGCCCGGTTCCACGGCCGGCATCCACCATGCGCGGCCGGCGGCGCCCGCTGAACTTCCGAGGGGGTTTGCGATGGTCAACGGCTCGGCGCGGCTGCTCGTCGTCGATGACGACAGCGAGGTGCGCGAGGCTCTGGGCCGGGCGCTGAAGCTGGAGGGCTTCGCGGTCACCCTCGCGGCCGACGGCGCCTCGGCGCTCGAAGCGGTCCGCCAGACGCCGCCGGACGCGCTGGTGCTGGACGTGGCCATGCCGGGCGTCGACGGACTCGCGGTGGCCCGCGCGCTGCGCGCCGCCGAGGACCGCACCCCGATCCTGATGCTCACCGCCCGCGACGCGATCGCCGACCGGGTCTTCGGCCTGAACGCCGGCGCCGACGACTACCTGGTCAAGCCGTTCGCCCTGGTCGAGCTGGTGGCCCGGGTCAACGCGCTGCTGCGCCGTGCCGCCGCGCACACCCCGAGCCCGCCGCCGATGCTGGAGTGCGGCGACCTGGCCCTGGACCTGGCGGCCCGTCAGGTGGTGCGCGCCGGGCGCCGCGCGGACCTGACCAAGACCGAGTTCGAACTGCTCGAACTGTTGCTGCGCAACGCGGGCCGGGTGGTGACCCGCGAGCTGATCATCGACCGGATCTGGGGCTACGACTTCGGCCCCGGCTCCAACTCGCTGGAGGTCTTCGTCTCCACGCTGCGCCGTAAAACCGAGATCGGCGGGGCGCCGCGCGTCATCCACACCGTGCGCGGCGTCGGATACACCATCAGGGAATGCAAGTCGTGACCGCGCCGACCGGCTCGCCCGCGCGGCGGCGTCCGGTCAGCCTGCTTACGCGGCGGGGCCCGGCATGAGCACCGCGGCGACCGCCCTGCGGTCCGCCGCCCTCCGCGCCACCGGTGCGCCGCGCGGTCTGTGGCGCCGCACCCGCAGGCTGACGCTGCGCAGCCGGATCACGATCGCGGCCACCATCGCGGTAGCGCTCGGCGTCGGCGGCGGCGTCACCTTCGCGTACCTCGCGGTGCGCTCCGAGCTGTACGGCACGCTCGACATGCAGCTCGACAAGCAGGTCCAGTCCATCCAGCGGGTGGCGCACAACACCGACGCCAGCAAGCTGTTCACCCAGACCCGCCCGCCGCCCGCGAACACGGGCGGCGGTCTGGGCTCTGGTTCCGGCTCCGGCTCCGGCGGTAGCTCCGCCAACTCGTTGTTCCCCCCGCACCGCCGGTTCGGCGACTCGGTCAACTACCTGCAGTTCGTGCGGGCCGACGGCGACACCCGCCGGGTCGACGCGAGCGCGGTGCTGCCGGTCGGCCCGGCCGACCTGGCCGTGGCGGCCGGCACGAGCGCCGGGACGCACCGCACCATCGCGTTCCAGGGCGCCGACGTGCGCCTGACCACCGCACCGCTCGGCCACGGCGTGGCCGTCCAGGTCGCGCTGCCGATGACCGCCGTCGAGGACCAGCTCGCCCAGGTCGGCCTCAAGCTGCTGGCCGCCGGCCTGGCCGGCATCCTGCTGGCCGGCGGCCTGGGCTGGTGGGTCACCCGCACCGCGCTGCGGCCGGTCGGCCAGCTGACCGAGGCCGCCGAGCGGATCGCGCTGACCCGGGACCTGGCCCACCGGATCGACACCGGCGGCCACCGCGACCGCGACGAGCTTGGCCGGCTGGCCGTCAGCTTCAACGCGATGCTCAGCGCCGTCCAGGACTCCACCGACCGCCAGCGCCAGCTGGTCGCCGACGCCTCGCACGAGCTGCGCACCCCGCTGACCTCCCTGCGCACCAACGTCGAGGTGCTGAGCAAGATAGAACTGCTGGACCCGGACGACCGCGAGCGGCTGATCTGCTCGGTGCTGGCCGGCATCGACGACCTGACCGGCCTGGTGGCCGACACCGTCGAGCTGGCCCGCGGCGAGGAGCCGGCCGCCGCGGTCGAGCTGCTGGACTGGGACGCGCTGGCCGAGCACGTGGTCGACCGCGCCCGTCTGCACTGGCCCGCGGTCGGCTTCGCCGCGGACCTGGCACCGACGAGCGCGGTCGGGGTCCCCGATCGCATCCAGCGCGCGATGGCCAACCTCCTCGACAACGCCGCCAAGTTCTCCGGCGGCGTCGGCGAGGTGGAGGTCGTGCTGCGCGGCCGTCAGCTGACGGTCAGGGACCACGGCCCGGGCATCCCCGAGCGGGACCTGCCGCACGTGTTCGACCGCTTCTACCGGGCCGCGTCAATGCGAGACCGACCCGGATCGGGACTGGGACTGGCCATCGTCGCCCAGGTCGCCGAATCCCACGGCGGCGCCGTGTCGGCCGCCAACCACCCCGGTGGCGGCGCGGTCCTCACCCTGCGACTGCCAGACCCCGGCCCGGTCGCCGCCCTGCCCGGCGGCGTAGTCGGCGTCGGCGAGGTCGCCGCCGCCCGTCCCGGTCCCGGCGAGGGCGGCCCGGCGGCGCAGTGACTTGGGCCAGTTGCGCTCGCCCAGCAGGATCATCACCGACGGCAGCAGCAGGATCCTGATGACGGTGGCGTCCAGCGCGACGGCGACCGCGAGGCCGACGCCCAGCTGCTTGAAGTCCTGCATCGACAGCGTGCCGAACACTCCGAACACCGCGACCATGATGACGGCCGCGCTGGTCACCGTCCCGGCGGCGGACTTGAGCCCGTGCATGACCGCGCGCTCGGTGGTCATGCCGCGCTCGCGTGCCTCCTTGATCCGGGAGACCACGAACACGTGGTAGTCCATCGACAGGCCGAACAGGACCACGAACACGAACAGCGGCAGCCAGGACTCGATCGCGCCCGGCGCCTGCGTGCCGACCAGCCCGGCGCCCCAGCCGTGCTGGAAGATCGCGGCCATCACGCCGTACGCGGCGCCGACCGACAGCAGGTTGAGCAGGATCGCGGTACCGGCGATGACCGGCGAGCGGAACGCGATCAGCATCAGCAGGAAGGTGACCGCGAGTACGAACACGAACACCGGCAGGATCGAGTGGTGCAGCTGGGCGTTGAAGTCCAGGCCGAAGGCCAGCTCGCCGCCGACCGCGACCTGCGCGCCGGGCAGCTTGTCCAGCGTCTGCGGCACGACCTGCGTGCGCAGCGTGCTCAGCGCGTGCACCGACCTGGCATCGGATCCGTTGCCGGCCAGCGGCACGTAGATGATCGCGATGCCCTGCGCCTTGTGCAGCTCGACCCGGATCGGCTCGCCACCCTTCGGGTTGCCCAGTTCGCCGGTGCGCTGCGCGGCCTGTTCGAAGCCCGCGATGGCCGCGCGGGCCGCCGGACCGTCGATGTCGGCGCTCTTCACCACGATCTGCGCCGGGGCCGGGCCGCCGGGGAACGCCTTCGAGATCTGCTGGTAGGTCTGCACGATCGGCACGTTCTGCGGGATCTGCTGGTCGATCGTCAGCTTCGCGGTGTGCATGCCGAACGCCGGACCGGCCAGCACCAGCAGGAACCCGACCGAGGCGAGCATCGTGCCGCGCGGGTGCGCCGCCACCCTGCCCAGCGTCGCGTTCCAGAACCGGCCGCCGGCGACCGGGTCGAACGCCGCCTCGGGGTTCGACCGAGCCGCCGCGAGCTTGGCGGCGCGCTTGGCCGCGCGCCGCTTGCCACCGGGCAGCCGGCCCAGCTCGACCCGGTCGCCGAGCATCGACAGCAGCGCGGGCAGCACCGTGACCGAGCCGAGCATCGCGATCGCCACCACCAGGATGGTCGCCATGGCGAAGCCCTCGAAGATGTGCATGCCGGACAGGAACATCCCGGCCATCGCGACCATCACCGTGAGGCCGGACACCAGCACCGAGCGGCCCGAGGTCGCCGCGGCGATCTTCAGCGCGCTCTCCCTGTCCCGTCCGGCGGCCCGCTCCTCGCGCTCGCGGCGCAGGTAGAACAGGCAGTAGTCGACGCCGACCGCCAGGCCCATCAGCAGCATCACCGAGCTGGCCGAGGAGTCCACCGGATTGAGGTGGCTCAGCGCGCCGAGCAGCCCGATGGCGGCGATGAACGCGGTCAGCGCCAGCAGCACCGGCAGGATCGCGGCCAGCAGCGCGCCGAACGCGACCAGCAGGATGCCCAGCGCCAGCGGCACCGCGGTCCACTCGGCGCGGGCGAAGTCCTTGCTGAGCGTGTTGTTGAACCAGCGGTTCGCCGAGGCGTCGCCGAACTCGCTGACGGTCACGCCCGCGTGCCCGGTGCCCGCCTTCAGCACCGCGTCGATCACCGGCTGGACGCGGTCCGGCGCGGTGCCCGAGTCGCCGACGAGGTCGAACTCGATCAGGGCACTGTGCTTGTCCGCCGAGATCAGGCCGGCCGAGTACGGGTCGCGCAGGTTCTGGGTGATCTTCGTGCCCTGCACGCTGGTGATCACGGCCTGGACGGTCTGCTGGAACGGCGCGGCGTCCGTCGTCATCGTGGCGCTGTGGACGAGCACCATCTCGCTCGCGGGCTGCTTGACGCCGGCGTCCTGCAGGATCTGCAGCGCCCGCGCCGAGTCGCCGGTGCCCTCCTGCGCGCTGGTCAGGTTCTTCTGCCCGGCCGCGCCGCCGATCACCGTCGCCAGCACGACGAACAGCAGCCAGCCGAACACCGCGCTCTTGCGGTGTCTCGCGCTCCAACCGCCCAGCGCGGCGGCCATATTGCGTTTCGTGGTCACGGAAGTCTCCCTCGATCGGACGTTCCGCCGGTGTCCTTCACCGGCCCCCGCCACAAAACTAGGGAATCGGACCATGCCTCTGACATGCGGTTAGACACCCAACTAGGGTGTACTTGGCTACACCCCCGAAAGGGCCGCCTACGTCCCGTGCGCCGTGCGGCGCCGCTCGCGCAGACTGGTCGGCGGG
>JBOHCW010000414.1:0-3121 GCA_050725375.1 Actinocrinis sp.
GTCGTCGATCTATTCGACGACGACCGGCACCGGTGGCGTGCAGACGCTGAACGTGACCGGCTCGGGCCGGTACGTGCGGATGTACGGCACGGCCCGCGCGACCGGTTACGGATACTCCTTGTGGGAGTTCCAGGTGTACGGAACGACCGGCGGCACCAACCCGCCGCCGTCCTGCGGCACCGCGAACATCGCGCAGGGCAAGACCGCGACCGCCTCGTCGCTGGAAGCCGCAGGGGCCGGATATGCGGCCTCGTACGCCGTGGACGGCAACACCGGCACCCGCTGGTCGTCGGCCGCGAGCGACCCGCAGTGGCTCCAGGTGGACCTCGGCGGGGCGCAGTCGATCTGCCAGGTCGCCATCGTCTGGGAGGCGGCGTACGCGACCGCGTTCCAGATCCAGACGTCGAATGACGCGGTCAACTGGACCTCGATCTATTCGACGACCACCGGCACAGGCGGCACGCAGACGCTGAACGTCAGCGGCACCGGGCGCTACGTGCGCATGTACGGCACGGCGCGCGCGACCGGCTACGGCTACTCGATCTGGGAGTTCCAGGTCTACGCCGGCGCCGGCGCGTCCTCCAGTCCGACGCCGACCGCGTCCGCCTCGCCCTCGCCGACCCCGTCGCAGGGCAACTGGACCACGGTATGGAACGCCAACCTGTCCGGCGGCGCGAACAGCGCCCCGCCCGCCGCGGACTGGATGGAGGACACCGGCACCAGCGCGCCCGGCGGCCCGGCCAACTGGGGCACCGGCGAGGTCGAGACGATGTCCAACTCGACCGGCAACGTGTATCTCGACGGCCAGGGGCACCTGAACCTCACGGCCCTGAACAACAACGGGGCGTGGACCTCCGGCCGCATCGAGTCCCAGCGCAGCGACTTCGCCGCGCCGGCCGGTGGGATGCTGCAGATCAGCGCGTCGATCAAGCAGCCGGACCCGGCGCACGGCACCGGCTACTGGCCCGCGTTCTGGACCCTCGGCTCGGGCAGCCGCACCGGCGGGACGTGGCCGGCCATCGGCGAGTCGGACATCATGGAGTCGGTCAACGCGCGCGGCACGGTCTCCGGGACGCTGCACTGCGGCGTCGCCCCCGGCGGCGCGTGCAACGAGTTCAGCGGGCGTACCAGTGGTCTGAGTTACTGTGCAGGCTGCCTGACCGCGTACCACACGTACTCCGAGATCATCGACCGTTCCAAGTCGGACGAGCAGATCCGCTGGTACGTCGACGGAACCCAGTTCTGGCAGGTCAGCGAGAGCCAGGTGGGCGTCGCGACCTGGCAGGCCGCCGTCGACCACGGGTTCTTCATCATCTTCGACCTGGCCATGGGCGGCTCGTTCCCGAACGGCGACTGCGGCTGCACCTCGCCGAACGCGCAGACCTCCTCCGGAGGCACGATGAGCATCGGCTCGGTGCTCGTACAGCAGTCCACCGGCACCGTCCCGCCACCGCTGACCACCCCGAACCCGCCGGCCAACAACCCCAGCGTGGTCAAGGTCACCGGCACGCAGGGACACTGGGGCCTGACCGTGAACGGCGCGTCCTACTACATCAAGGGCGTGACGTACGGCCCGAGCACGGCGGCGGCCGGCACCTACCTGCCCGACCTCGCCGCGACGGGTGTCAACACCGTGCGAACGTGGGGTACGGACGGCACCACGCAACCGCTGCTGGACGCGGGGATAGCGAACAACATCAAGGTGATCAACGGTTTCTGGCTGAATCAGGGCCAGGACTATGTCAACGACACCGCGTACAAGACCAGCACGCTCAACACGATCGTCCAGTACGTGAATCAGTACAAGAACAACGGCGCGGTACTGATGTGGGACGTCGGCAACGAGGTGCTGCTCACGTTGCAGAACACGTATTCGGGCGCCCAACTCGAAGCCGAGCGCAACGCGTACGCCGCGTACGTCGAACAGGTCGTCCAAGCCATCCACGCGGCCGACCCGAACCACCCGGTGACCTCGACGGATGCCTGGACCGGCGCCTGGCCCTACTACAAGGCCGACACGCCGGACCTGGACCTGCTCGCGGTCAACTCGTACGGCGCCGTGTGCTCCGTGCAGTCGGCGTGGACCAGCGGCGGCTACAACAAGCCGTACATCGTCACCGAGGCCGGGCCGTCCGGCGAGTGGGAGGTGCCCAACGACGCCAACGGCGTGCCGCTGGAGGACACCGACCAGGCGTCCGCGGCCGGGTACGCCAGCGCGTGGAACTGCATCACCGGCGCGTCCGGCGTGGCGCTCGGCGCGACGCTGTTCAGCTACGGGCTGGAGAACGACTTCGGCGGCATCTGGTTCAACCTGGTCACCGGCGGCTGGAACCGGCTGGCGTACTACACCGTGAACAGCCTCTACGGCGGCCGGCGACCGACGAATCAGGCGCCTGTCATCTCGGCCATGTCGATCGGCAACGCCTCGGCGGTGCCGGCGGGCGGCACGTTCACCGTCAACGTCGGGGCGAGCAGCCCGATCGGCGCGCCGCTGCGGTACGGAGTCCAGTTCAACAGCAAGTACATCGACGCCGCGACCGCGCAGCAGGGCGCCACGTTCACCGCGAACGGCGGCACGCTCACCGTCACCGCGCCGCGCAAGATCGGCGTCTGGAAGGTGGACGTGTACGTGTACGACGACCAGGGCAACGCCGGCATCCAGACCATGTCGATCAAGGTCGTCCCGCCGACGGTCGGCGGCACGAACCTGGCGCTGAACAGGCCGGTCACCGCCTCCTCGTACCAGGCCACCGGCACCGGCGCGCCGTTCCCGCCGAGCAACGCGGTCGACGGCAGCACCACGACCCGGTGGGCGACCGACTGGAGCGACCCGCAGTGGATCCAGGTGGACCTGGGTCAGACCACGACGATCCATCACGTGCAACTGGTCTGGGAGGACGCCTACGGCAAGGCGTACCAGATCCAGACCTCGAACGACGGCGCGAACTGGACCACGGTCTACTCGACCACCACCGGGATCGGCGGCGTCGAGGACATCGACGTCAGCGGCTCCGGGCGCTACGTGCGGCTGTACGGCACGGCGCGCAGCACGACGTACGGCTACTCGCTCTACGAGTTCGGGATCTACTGAGGCACCGGATAGATGGGACATGGTGAGGGG
>JBOHCW010000415.1:0-7768 GCA_050725375.1 Actinocrinis sp.
CTCACACGTTCGGGGCCGCTCACGTTCGCGCCTTCCGCCCTACATCAGCACTGCGCCTTACGTCAGCACTGCGCCCTACAGCGTTGCACCTACAGCTGGCTCGACTCGATCTGCGGCTCGCCGAGCGGCCCGGCCACGTTCTCGTTCCACAGCTTCGCGGCCTTGACCTTCGCGTTGGACGCCGCCGAGTTCGCGTCCTGCGACGCCTGGTAGTTCGAGTCCTTCTTCACGTCGGTGCTCTTGCAGCCGCCCTGCAGGTCGCCCGCGATCGACGCGTACGCGCCGTCGGCCTGCGAGGACGCGGCCCAGGCCGCCTTCAGCTGGCCGGCCAGCTCGGCGCCGTTCCGGATGCCCGCGACGTTGAGCTTGGCGACGTTGTCGGCCTGCGCCTGCCGCTTCTGCGCGGTCGTGGACAGCAGGGTCTGCGCGTTGCCCAGGTCCTTGCAGCCCTTCACGTCGACCACGCCGGTGCTCGCGTCCGAGCGCAGCTGGCTGGACTGCTGGATGATCTGGTAGATCGCGTCGGCCTGCTGCTTCGGGGTCAGCTTGGCCGCCGAGGAGGACGAGGCCGTGGCGGACGAGCCGTTGGCGGCCGGCGAACCGGACGGGCTGCCGCCGCCCTTCGACACCGCCAGCACGATGCCAACCACCGCGATCAGCGCCACCGCGCCGCCGATCACCCACTTGCGGCGGCTGCGCAGCTGCTCGCCGAGGCCGCCCGGGCCGTAACCGCCGCCGCTGTCGTAGCCGCCGTTGTCGAAGCCGTTGCCGTTGCCGTAACCGCCGCCCTGCGCGTACTCGGGCTGGCCGTACTGGCCGCCGCCGTTCTGGTAGCCGCCGCCCTGATACTGCTCCTGGCCCTGTCCCTGGTAACCGCCCTGCTGGTACTGGTCCGCCTGCTGCGGGAACTGCTGGAAGACCTGGTAGCCCGGCTGAGGCGCCGCGCCCGACTGGTCGGCGGGCGGTGCCGCGGCGGCCGCCGCCTCGGCCTGGCCGTTGAGGTACCCGGCGTTGGCGTTGCCGACCGCGGGCTTCTGCCGGTCTATCGGCCGGCGGCTGTCCGGCGTCGAGTCGCGGAACAGGTGGTCGAACTCGTCCGGCAGCCCCTGCTCGCCCTCCTGCTCAGCGGCCGCCTGCTGCTGCGGACTGTGCTGCTGCGGATTGAAGCCCTGCTGGTAACCGCCCCCGCCCTGGTTCGCGTAGCCCTGCGACGCGCCCCAGTCCGGCTCGGTGTCCTGCTGCCACTGGACGGCCTGTGTCTGCGCGTACGGCTGCTGCCCGGCCGCCCCCTGCGCGGGCTGGGCTTCGCCTTGCTGCGGGTAGGCCGAGGGGTCGTAACCCTGCTCGGGCCAACCGGCGGGCATCTCCGGCAACTGGGACACGGCGCACTATCCTCACAAACGGCACTGGCTCACGGTCTGGCGGCGCGCGGAGCGCGGGCACCACGTATGTGCCGGGAGTGAGCCGACACCGCATCAGCCAACCAAACCGGCCGCGCGCGGGCAAGGTGGAGCCGTCCGGCACACACCTTTTGGCACAGAACCGAGACCCGGACACCCGGGAATCCGCCCGAAACCGCTATTGCCCGAATGCGTTTGGGCGTGCTTTCCCGTCGTAACCTGCGTCTGCGCGGTTCCTGAGCACTCAGGGTACGTCGATACGTAACCGCACGGAGTTGCACGCGCCGGCACACGCGGCGGCGCGCAACTCCACGCGGTCAACCCGCCCTCTCAGACAGTGACCCGCTCAGGCAGTCATCCGCTCAGGCAGTGACCCGCTCTGGCACTGACCCGCTCAGGCGGCGACCGCCGCCGTCTGCCGCACCGCGAGCCGCCCGAGCCGTTCCCGGAAGCCGCGCACCGCGATGGTCTCCTGGTACGGGTCGAGCCGCCGGTCCAGGTCGTGCAGGTACTCGACGCCGCGGTGCGAACGCAGCTGCGCCAGCAGGTCGATCGCCGCCGTGCCCGCCGCGCACGCCGCCTCGACCTCGCGCTCCTGCGCGTAAGCCGTCGCGATCAGCACGGTGTCGACCGCGCGCCGCCGCACGTGCCGCTCGGCGTGCCCGGCCAGCGCCCGCTCGGCGTGGTCCTTGGCCTGCCGCGGCCGGTCCAGGTCCCGGTAGCAGTGCGCGAACTCGTCGGCCAGGTACGCCGGGGTGAAGTGCGCGATCCACTCCGGGTCCCGGTCCGGCTCGGACTTCTCCATCTCCTGCACGGCCCGCTGCAGCGCCGACTCGCACGAGCGCACGTCGCCGAGCACCGCGTGTCCGCGCGCCTCGGCCGCGTTGAACATCGCGCGGGCCGTCGCGGTGGCCTGCTCCCGCGCGCCCTCCTGGGCCGCCCGCGCCAGCTGCGTTATCTCGCGCGGCGAGCCGAGCTGCCCGGCCAGGTGGCTCATCCCGGCGGCCAGCACGTAACCGCCGTACGCACGGTCGCCGGCCGCCTGCGAGAGGCGCAGGGCCTGGATGTAGTAGCGCTGGGCCAGCCCGTGCCGGCCGGTGTCCACGGCCATGTACCCGGCCAGCTCGCTCAGCTGCGCGGCGGCGGAGAACAGGGCGCGGCCGGTGCGCTCGGGATAGGCGCCGTTCAGCATCTCGCCGACCACCTCGTCGAGGTAGTGCACGACGATGGAGCGCACGTATCCGGACCCGAACTGGTGGTCCAGCTCGCGGAACGCCTTGGTCGCGGCGCGCACCGCGTACACGTCGCTCGGCCCGACCCGCGGCCCGCGCCCGGCCACGGCCAGCGGCCTGGCCACCTCGGGGTCCGGCGGGGTGATCAGCCAGTCGCGGCTCGGCGCGATCAGCGCGGCCACCGCGAACGAGGAGCCGAGCAGGAACTCGCGGTGGCTCACGTCCGCCCGCCACAGCTCGGTGGCCTCCTCGATGGCCGCCGCGGCGCTCGGCGCGAAGTGCAGGCCCACGCTGGACGAGCCGTTACGCCCGTCGGCCATGCCGATCTCCTCGACCGTCACCGGCCGGCCGAGCTTGCGCCCGAGGGCCTCGGCGATCAGCGTCGGCGCCATGCCGCGCGGCTGCTGCCCGCGCAGCCAGCGGGCCACGGAGGTCTTGTCGTACCGCAGGTCCAGGCCGTGCTCCGCGCCGACCATGTTGACCCGGCGGGCCAGTCCCGCGTTGGAGCAGGCGGCCTCGTGGATCAGTGCGGCGAGCCTCTGGTTCGGTTGCCGCGCGGCGGCGGTGCGAACGGCCATCGGGGTCTCCCCTTCCCTCGACCACACAGGCATTCTCTTATCGCAGCCAAGTGCGCATATGTCGCGAAGAGTAGCGTTGATTCAGGGGCAGCGGTAGCCCTAAGTAACCGACCAGTCCTGATTCGATACGGCGGAACGGCTGTACACGGGCGCCAGGCGCGACAAGTCGCGTGATTCCCGCCGTAACCATGACAGGTGATCAGGAGTTGGACGCCTGTGTGAAGACGACTGCTGAGACCGCCGCCCGCGCCGCGGCGCCCCTCGCCCCCGCTCCCGTCCGCGCCGAGGACCCGCTCGGCCTGCTGACCGCAGCCCTCGAATACATCGAGGACCGGCACTGGGAGATCGCCCTCGGCACGTACGTACAACGCGTCGGCGACGCGTGGGCCTGCTCGTGCGGCGACTCGCGGTGCGCCGCGCCGGGCGCGCACCCGGCGCAGCGCGACTGGCCGAAGCGGATCAGCGGCCAACCGAGCAAGGCGCACGAGTGGTGGTCGGCCAAGCCGAACGCGGCGGTGCTGCTGCCCACCGGCCGGGCCTTCGACGTGCTCGAGGTCTCCGAGCAGGCCGGCTGCCTGGCCCTGGCCCGGCTGGAGCGCTCCGGGGTCGCGGTCGGCCCGGTGGCGGCCACCCCGACCCGCCGGATCTACTTCTTCGTCCTGCCGAACGCGCGCACGAAGGCGGCCAAGCTGCTCACCGCGCTCGGCTGGGGCCGCACCCCGCTCGACCTGGCCTGTCGCGGGGCCGGGGACTACATCGTCGCCCCGCCGTCCCGGATGGGACTGCTGGGACAGGCGCAGTGGGTGCGCCGGCCGTCGGATGCGAACCGGTGGATGCCGGACGTCGAGGAGCTGATCGCGCCGATCGCCTACGCGTGCGGGCTGCACAGACCCCCGCAGCCGCAAAGCCACCGGGTCTCGGGGCTGACGAACCGCCGGCTCTAGCCGGTGATCCCGCCGGGCGCGCTGATCAGTGCCCTTCCACGAACACGTGCGCGGCCAGCTCCGGGTCCAGCTCGGTGGCCTCGCCGCCGGAGGAGATCAGCACCCCGCCGGCCGCCGGGGTGATCTGGATCGCCGCGCCCGGCCGCAGCCCGACCCGGCGCAGCCGGTGCATGACCTCGTTGTCGGTCTGCACCGGCTCGCCGATACGCCGCACCACGACCACCGCGTGCTCGCCGTCGGACAGCGACTCGGCGGCCTCGCGCAGCGAGCGCAGCCCGGCGAGGAACTCCGGGGCGCTGAGCGTCGCGTCCAGCTCCTCCAGGCCCGGGATCGGGTTGCCGTAGGGCGAGACCGTCGGGTTGTCCAGCAGCATCAGCACCCGGCGCTCGACCGTCTCGCTCATCACGTGCTCCCAGCGGCAGGCCTCTTCGTGCACCTCGTCCCACTCCAGGCCGATCACGTCGACCAGCAGCCGCTCGGCCAGCCGGTGCTTGCGCATCACGCGCGTGGCGTGCGCGCGCCCGGCCGTGGACAGCTGCAGATGGCGGTCGCCCTCGACCGTGAGCAGGCCGTCGCGCGCCATCCGCGCCACGGTCTGGCTCACCGTGGGACCGCTCTGCCCGAGCCGCTCGGCGATGCGCGCGCGCAGGGGGACGATCCCCTCCTCCTCCAGTTCGAAGATGGTCCGCAGATACATCTCCGTGGTGTCGATCAGGTCGCTCACGCTCATCGGCTCCGGCCCTTGAGAATCCGAAAGGGTGCATGTCAATTGTGACCTACCGAACAGACAACCGGAGCCATCGGACCCTTGCGGACCCGGCCTGCGGCGTGAAGCGGCCCACACGTCTCACGGACTGAGCCGCTCCAGCCGCCATCCGTCGCCCTCGCGCACGTAACGCAGCCGGTCGTGCAACCGGCTGGCCCGACCCTGCCAGAACTCGACGGCCTCCGGCGCCAGCACCAGGCCGCCCCAGTGCGGCGGCCGGGGGACCTCGCCGGGGAATTCGCGCTCGTACTCGGCGAAGCGCGTGTCCAGCCAGGCGCGGTCCGGGATCGCCTGCGACTGTGTACTCGCCCACGCGCCGAGCTGCGCGCCGCGCGGCCGGCCGGCGAAGTACGCGTCGCTGTCCGCCTCGGGCGTCCGCGACATCACACCGGTCACAATGACCTGACGCTCCAACGGATACCAAGGGAACAGCAGACAGGCCGCCGGATTCTCGGCGACCTCGCGCCCCTTGCGCGAGTCGTAGTTCGTATAAACGGTGAACCCCTCGGGCCCGTACTTCTTGAGCAGAACCGTGCGAGCGGACGGCCGCCCCGCCGCATCGGCCGTGGACAGCACGGTCGCGTTCGGCTCGAACCAGGGCGTGTCCGATTTTGGGACGGCCCTGTCGAGCTCAGCGAACCAGCGGCCGAATTGCGCCAGCGGATCACCTGTGAGGTCGGTCACCCCGATCCCCCGGTCGGCGTACTCGCGCCGCAGTCGGGCAAGGTCTACTTGGTCCATACTCCCCGGTCACCGCCTGTGTGCCGACCCGCGGCGCGGTCGGGTCCGAGCCGCTGCGCGACGGGGTCCCGGGAGCGTGCCCCAATGGTCTATACCTTAGGGCCGGATCCGGGAGTTCCGTCGATTTCCGTTCCGAAGTTGTAGCGGTCCAATATAGGTATGCGGCGCCGGTTGGCGGGAACCTCCAAGCCGAGGCCGTGCGTTCTACCGAGCAAAGCCGGATAGTCACAGAGTGCAAGGGAGCGCTCACCGCCACCCCCTTGCGAGGCCCGCCCACCCCACCCGGGCGCGCGGACTACCCCCACGAAGGACGTTTGCCACAGCAAGGGAGCATTAGATGTCCGACTTCGTACCCGGTCTTGAGGGCGTCATCGCCTTCGAGACGGAGATCGCCGAACCCGACAAGGACGGCGGCGCCCTCCGGTACCGCGGCGTCGACATCGAGGACCTGGTCGGGCATGTGACCTTCGGGAACGTCTGGGGCCTGCTGGTCGACGGGAAGTTCAACCCCGGCCTGCCCCCGGCCGAGCCGTTCCCGATCCCGATCCACTCCGGCGACATCCGGGTGGACGTGCAGTCCGCCCTCGCGATGCTGGCCCCGGTCTGGGGCCTCAAACCGCTGCACGACGTCTCCGACGCGCAGGCGCGCGACGACCTGGCCCGCGCCGCCGTCATGGCGCTGTCCTTCGTGGCCCAGTCGGCCCGCGGGATAGACAAGCCGATGGTGCCGCAGCGGGAGATCGACAAGGCGCAGTCCATCGTCGAGCGGTTCATGATCCGCTGGCAGGGCGAGCCGGACCCCAAGCACATCCAGGCGATCGACGCCTACTGGACCTCCGCGGCCGAGCACGGCATGAACGCCTCGACGTTCACCGCGCGGGTCATCGCGTCCACCGGAGCGGACGTGGCGGCCTCGCTGTCCGGCGCGGTCGGCGCGATGTCCGGCCCGCTGCACGGCGGCGCGCCGTCCCGGGTGCTGCACATGATCGAGGCGATCGAGCGCACCGGCGACGCCAAGGCGTACGTCAAGGACGTGCTGGACCGCGGCGAGCGGCTGATGGGCTTCGGCCACCGGGTGTACCGGGCCGAGGACCCGCGCGCCCGCGTGCTGCGGCGTACCGCCCGCGAGCTCGGCGCCCCGCGCTACGAGGTCGCCCAGGCGCTGGAGGACGCGGCGCTGGAGGAGCTGCACAGCCGGCGTCCGGACCGGGTGCTGGCCACCAACGTGGAGTTCTGGGCGGCCATCGTGCTCGACTTCGCCGAGGTACCGCCACACATGTTCACCTCGATGTTCACCTGCGCCCGCACCGCGGGCTGGGCCGCCCACATCATGGAGCAGAAGCAGACCGGCCGCCTGGTCCGCCCCAGCGCCCGCTACATCGGCCCGAAGTCCCGCCCGGTCTCCGCGGTCCCTGGCGCGCGCGAAGTGCTGGACCGCGAGGTCTGACGCCCCGCCCACCCCCTTTGGGCCCGCACCGGTGGGATGCGGCGAGGGCGGCGCTTACTAAACTCAGGCGGCGTGACCGCTATCGACATACCCGCAGACATCAAGCCCGCCGACGGCAGGTTCGGCTGTGGACCGTCCAAGGTACGAGCCGAACAGCTCGATGCCCTGGCCACCTGGGGCGCCCGCTATCTGGGCACCTCGCACCGGCAGTCGCCGGTGCGCTCGGTGGTGGGCCGCATCCGTTCCGGGGTGTCCGAGCTCTTCTCGCTCCCTGCTGGCTACGAGGTCGTGCTGGGCAACGGCGGCACCACCGCGTTCTGGGACATCGCCGCCTTCGGGCTCGTGCGCGAGCGGGCCCAGCACCTGGTGTTCGGGGAGTTCTCCTCGAAGTTCGCCAAGGTGACCACGGGAGCACCGTGGCTCGCGGATTCGGCGGTGATCGAGTCGCCCGTGGGCACGCACCCGGTGCCCAGGGCGCAGGCTGGTGTGGACGCCTACGCGCTCACCCACAACGAGACCTCGACCGGCGTGGCCATGCCGATCGCACGCGTGCCGGACGCCGGCCCCGGCGCTCTGGTGCTGGTGGACGCGACCAGCGGCGCGGGCGGGCTGCCGGTCTCGGCCGCCGAGACCGACGTGTACTACTTCGCCCCGCAGAAG
>JBOHCW010000416.1:0-4050 GCA_050725375.1 Actinocrinis sp.
CCCCGCGGTAGCACGTCAACTGCTCAAATTGCTCATGCTGACGGGGGCACGTCAACTGCTCATGCTGAGCACTTGCTTAGTGGAACGTGTGCTCCGGCGCCGGGAACGTGCCCTCGACCACGTCCCGCGCGTATTGCCGCGCCGCGTCGCCCAGCACGCCGCGCAGGTCCGCGTACTGCTTGGCGAACCGCGGCGCCTTGCCCGGCGTCATGCCGGCCATGTCCGTCCACACCAGCACCTGCGCGTCGGTGCTCACGCCCGCGCCGATGCCGATCGTCGGGATGTTCAGCAGCTCGGTCGCCCGCGCGGCCAGCTCCTCGGGCACCAGTTCGAGCACCACCGCGAACGCGCCCGCCGCCTCAAGCGACTTCGCGTCCGCGAGCAGCCGCTCGGCCTCCTCGTCGCCGCGGCCCTGCACCCGGTAGCCGCCGAGCACGTTGACCGACTGCGGCGTGAGCCCGACGTGCGCCATCACCGGAATGCCGGCCTGCACCAGCGCCTCGACCTGATGCACCACCCGGCGGCCGCCCTCCAGCTTCACCGCGCCGGCCCCGGCCTCCTTCAGGAAGCGGGTGCCGGTCTCCAGCGCCTGCCGCGCCGAGCCCTGGTACGAGCCGAAGGGCAGGTCGGCCACGATGAGCGAGCGCTTGGTGCCGCGCACCACGGCCGAGGTCAGCATGATCAGCTCGTCCACGGTCACCGGCACGGTGTTGGCGTAGCCGAGATGGTTGTCCGCGGCCGAATCGCCGACGAGCAGCACCGGTATACCGGCCTCGTCGAACACCCCGGCGGTCAGCGCGTCGTAGGCGGTGAGCATCGGCCAGCGCTCCCCGCGCTGCTTGGCCAGCGCGAGGTCGCGCACGGTGACCCGGCGTCCCACGCCGTTCGATCCGCCGTACAGCGTGAGCTTCGGCTCGGCCGGCGCGGAGGGAGACATGCCTGAATCTGACATGACAGTAAGACTCCTCGAAAAGATCTCGTGGCGCCCTGCGGGCGTCCCCGGACTGTTCCGGATCGTCTCACTTCCGACCGGCCGCCGCCAGATGTCGGCGGCGCGCGGCCGGGCCGCGGTCAGTTGCGCCAGAACTGGAAGAGGGCCTGCCCCTCGGCGGGGCCGTACTGCGGCTGGCCGAACGCGTCCATGATCGAGGTGATCAAGTGCGAGAAGCCGTCGCGCACCGGCGAGAACGCGACCAGCAGCAACAGCACCAACAGGATGCCGTACGGCCGGATCGGTTCGAGCGCGCGCCGCGTCTCGTAACGCAGATACGGCTCGATGATGCCGTACCCGTCCAGGCCGGGAACCGGGATGAGGTTTAGCACCGCTACAGCGACTTGGATGTAGGCGAAAAAGGAGACCCCGGACCAGAACACGCCGTGCGGATCGACGACGAAGCCCTGGACGCTCGGCGCCCAGATCGCCACCGCCGCCATCGCGATCGCCGCGAACAGCAGGTTCCACAGCGGCCCGCTCGCCGAGATCATCGCGGCCTGCCAGCGCTTGCGCGCCGCGCCCCGGTTCACCAGCACCGAGCCGCCGGGCAGCGGCAGCCCGCCGAGCACCAGGTAGAACGCGGGCAGCAGGATGCTGAGCACCGGGTTGAGGTACCTCAGCGGGTTGAGGTCGAGATAGCCGCGGGCCACGATGTCCTGGTCGCCGGCCCGGTGCGCGGCGTACGCGTGCCCGAACTCGTGCAGGCACAGCACCATGAAATAGGCCGCGAACACGAAGACGAACACCGCGAAGCGGTCGTTGCCGTAGCCGGTCCAGGTCGCCACGGCCCCGGTCGCGGCGACCGCCACGATGCCCAGGAACACCGGGCTCACCTTGATCCGGCTGCGCCGGCCCCACGGCGCGGGCGTCCGGCGCTGCGTCCAGGTGCGCTGCCCGAAAACTCCCATGGTCGCTGTGCTCGCCTCTACTACTCCGCGCCCGCGTCTCGCGGACGTGCCCTCGCCGCACCGGTCGATGCGCCGCCGCCCAATGCTAGAGCCCCTGCGTGAGCGTGCGGTGTGAAAAGCACCGCACGTCGCGACAGGGAATCGTCAGAACCGGACCGTCCTACTGCCTGCACTACACCCTGGGGAACTATCGGCACCCCCGATAAGTTCGGCGCGCGGGGCGGTTGTGGCCTACCGGTTACCTCCCGGCCCCGATTCCGAATCGGTACGCAGCTTATTGGCCTAGACCAATTCCCCTGGCGTGGCGTGTGCGGTAGCGTGCCGGTCAATCCGCCGCGCCACCTCGTACGCCTCGGCAGAAGGGGGCCGTCAGTGCCCATCGACACCGCCTCGTTCCTCGGCAAGGTCCGCGAGCAGCTCGACCGGATCGAGGCGACCCAGGCCGGGGCGATCGACCGCGCGGCCGACCTGATCGCCGCCGCGCTGGCCGAGGACGGCGTGCTGCAGGTCTTCGGCACCGGCCACTCCGAGGCGCTGGCGATGGAACTGGTCGGCCGGGCCGGCGGCCTGATCCCCACCAACAAGCTGGCCCTGCGCGACCTGGTCATCCTCGGCGGCGAGAGCGCCGAGACGCTGGCCGACCCCAAGGCCGAGCGCGATCCCGCGCTGGCCCGCCGGGTCTGGGACCTGGCCCCGATCGGCCCGCACGACCCGGTGGTGATCGCGTCCCAGTCCGGCGGCAACGGCTCGACGGTCGAGATGGCCCGGATCGCCCGCGAGAACGGCCACCCGCTGATCGCGGTCACCTCGCGCGAGCACTCCGAACGGATCGTCTCGCGTCATCCGTCCGGCAAGCGCCTGTTCGAGCTGGCCGACGTGGTCATCGACAACGCGGCGCCCTACGGTGACGCGGTGCTCGACCTGCCCGGCGGCGGCACCGTGTGCGGCGTCTCGTCCATCGGCAACGCGGTCATCGCCCAACTGCTCGTCGCCGCGGTCACCGCGCGGCTGATCGCCGCGGACGCGGACGCCGAGCCGCCGATCTACCTGTCCGCGAACATCGCGGAAGGCGACGCGCACAACGACGTGTGGGAAGCCCGATACGCCGGCCGCATCCGCCGCAGCGCCTACTGAGCCGGCCCCTCGGCCGACGTGCCCCGGTGCCGCGAGGCCTGCCGAGGCACGCCGTTCGCGCGCCTCGGGTAGGGCACGACCCCGAGTTCGGTCGGCAGCGCCGAGCCGATGGCCGTGATCGCCAAAGCCATCGCCCGCGAGTCCGTCTTGACGCCGTTCGCATCGAACGCGTCGAGCACCGTCGTGTCGGACGCCGCGGGCGCGGGGGTGGCGGCGGCGTTCGCGGCCGGACCGCCGGCGGAGGACCCGGACGGGCCGGCCCCCGCCCTCACGCTCGCCGAGGTGATGGCGGTCAGCCTGTCGGGGTGAAGATCACCGGGAACACAGCGCAGAGCGGACCGGTATTCGTGCACGAGCGCGTCGTACAGCGGGGTCGCCATCGAGAGGTGGTTGGCGGCGTCGGCAGCGGCGTGAACCGCGCGAGTGACGGAGAGTCGCGATGCAGTCACACCGGAAACAACGACGCCCCGGCCCTTAAGGATGTTCGGCCGATCGAGTGATCGGCCGACAATGCATCCATTCGGCCCTAGACGCCTTGGCCGCGCCCTCTGCCGCTACCGCCTAGGCCGCTGCGCCCTGCCCGACCTCACCGATCAGGTCCGCGATCGACTTCACGATCCGCGACGGCCGGTACGGGAAGCGGTCCACTTCTCCGAGTTGCGTGATCCCCGTCGTCACCAGGATCGTCTCAAGCCCGGCCTCGATGCCGCACTTGATGTCGGTGTCCATCCGGTCGCCGATCATCGCGGTGCTCTCCGAATGCGCCTCGATCTTGTTCAGGCCCTCGCGCATCATCACCGGGTTCGGCTTGCCCACGAAGTACGGCTCCACGCCGGTCGCCCGGGTGATCAGCGCCGCGACGGAGCCACAGGCCGGCAGGGCGCCCTCCGGCGAGGGCCCGGTCGCGTCCGGGTTGGTGGCGATGAACCGCGACCCGCCGTCGATCAGCCGGATCGCGCGCGTGATCGCCTCGAAGCTGTAGGTCCGCGTCTCGCCGAGCACGACGTAGTCGGG
>JBOHCW010000417.1:0-4016 GCA_050725375.1 Actinocrinis sp.
GCGACGGCTGGCTGCACACCGGGGACATCGCGGTGATGGGCCCGGACGGCTTCATCACCATCATCGACCGCAAGCGGGACGTGATCATCGCCAGCGGCTTCTCCGTCTTCCCCTCGGAGATCGAGGACGTGATCACCGCGCTGCCGGCGGTCGCCGAGGCGGCCGTGGTCGGCATCCCCGACCCGTACCGGGGCGAGACGGTCCTGGCCTGCGTGGTGCTGATGCAGGGCGCGCACGTCACCGAGCACGAGATCATCGAGCACTGCAAGGAGCATCTGGCCGCGTACAAGGTGCCGAAGGTGGTCGAGTTCCGCACCAACCTGCCGCACAACCTCATCGGCAAGGTGCTGCGACGGCTGGTCCGCGACGAATACACGGCACGCTCGAGCGGCGCCGGTTCCTAAGAGGTCGTTCCCGAAGGCTCTCGCGCCGGTTCCGCCGGGACTGGCGGACGCCGTCGAGCTATCGCAGCGTGCTGAAGAACTCCGTGAGGTCGCGTGCGAGGGCTTCGGGCTCCTCGTGCGCGGCGAAGTGTCCGCCGCTCGGCATGCGCGTGTACCTGGTGACGTTGTAGGTCCGCTCGGCCCAACTACGCGGCGGATGGCTCAGATCGGCGGGGAACAACGCCACCGCCGTCGGCACCGACACCCGCTCGACCCGCCGCGTCATACCGTTGCCGTACTCGAAGTACGGCCGGAACGAGGTCGAGATCGTCCGGGTGAACCAGTACAGCGACGCCTGGGACAGCAGGAATTCGTCGCTGAAGCGCGCCGAGACGTCGCCGCCGCAATCGCTCCACGCGCGGTACTTCTCCAGCATCCAGGCCAGCAGCCCGGCCGGCGAGTCGGCCAGCCCGTAACCCAACGTCAGGGGCCTGGTGCTCTGCTCGTGCTGATAACCACCCTCCTGCGCCACCCATACCGCCACCTGGTCTAAATACACCCGCTCCTCAGCCGTCACAGTCGCCTCGTCGTACGAGCCCGGGCTCGCCACCGCCATCAGATGGATGCCGGCCACCTCCCCCGGATACGCTTCGGCCAGCCGCGAGGTGATCCCGGCCCCCAGATCCCCGCCGTGCGCCGCGTACCGCTCGAACCCCAGCTCCTCGCGCATCAGCCGATGCCACAGCACATGGGTCTGCTGCCCGTCCTCGAACGACGGGCGCTGCGGCGAGAACCCGAACCCGGGCAGCGACGGCACGATCACCGTGAACGCGTCCGCGCCGTCGCCGCCGTAACGCGAGGGCGACGCCAACCGCTGCGCGAGGTCGGTCAACTCCAGAAACGTGCTCGGCCAGCCGTTGGTCAGCACGATCGGCAGCGCCCCGGCACGCTCGCCGTCATAGCGCAGGTAATGCACCGGGACGCCGTCGAGATCCGCGAAATACGACGGCAGGGCGTTGATTGCCGCCTCCCGGGCGCGCCAGTCGTAGCCCGACGCCCAGAACTCGACCAGACGGCGCAAGGTGGCCGCGTCGGTACCGGCCTGCCACGCGGAAAGCGGCCAATCAGCCGGCCAGCGCGTGGCGGCCAGGCGCCGCCGCAGGTCGTCGAGCTGCGCGTCGGCGACCGAAATCAGTGGGCTGGTGCCGGACATGGCAGTCCTCCTCGAAGCGCGTCGGTTTTGGCTGTGCGAGCCGGTGCCCCGCCTAGACGACGTATTCCAATTGCCTGCGGGAACGGGGCGAGGGTGTCCATGCTCTGTTTGTGACGACAGACCTGGACACCCTCATCACGGCACTCTACGTGAAAATCGACGACGACCTCGCCGGTATCCGGCGGATCGGGCGCCCGCCGCAGCTGACCGACAGCGAACTGGTGTGCCTGGCCGTGGCGCAGGCGCTGCTGGGCTACGCCTCCGAGTCGCACTGGCTGCGCGCCGCCCGGCGCAGGTTGGGCCACCTGTTCCCGTATCTGCCGAAACAGCCGGGCTACAACAAGCGGCTGCGCGCGGCGCTGCCGCTGGTCAAGCGCGTGATCAGGGAGCTGGCGAGGGACAGCGACTTCTGGTTCGACAACACCTGGATCGTGGACTCGACCCCGGTGCCGTGCGCGATGTCGCGCCCGAGCGTGCAGCGCTCCGAAATGGCCGGCTTCGCCTCGTACGGCTACTGCGCCTCGCACTCCCGGTACTTCTGGGGCCTGCGCCTGTACCTGGTGTGCACTCCGACCGGGATGCCGCTGCTGTGGGCGCTGGCGAACGCCAAGCTCGGGGAACGCGAGGTGCTCGCCGCGATGCTCGAGGTGGACGCCGACCTGGTGGCCGAGCGCGACGGGATCCTGCTGATCTCGGACAAGGGCTTTAGCTCGGGGCCGTTCGAGCGCGAGCTCGCCGCGCTCGGGATCGAGTTGCTGCGCCCCTCGCGCAAGCGCGAGAAGCAGCGCTACGGCGAGCCCATGCTCAAGAAGGTCCGACAGCTGATCGAATCGGTCAACGACACCCTCAAAGGCCAGCTCGACCTGGAAGAGCACGGCGGGCAGAGTATCGAGGGCGTAGCCATCCGCGTCGCCCAGCGCGTCCTGGCCATGGCCGCCGCGATCTGGCACAACAACAAAACCGGCCAACCCGTCACCCGGTCACTGATCGCCTACGACCACTGACCAGGGATCGGAATACGTCGTCTAGTGCACGGAGGCGCTCTCGGGTTCCAGGGCCGGTTCCTGCTGGATGTCCGCCCCGGTCCTGGCGAGGTAGGCGACCAGGCCCAGGATCAACGCTCCGAGAACCAGGACGACCGGGCCGGCGCCGAGACCGAGGCCGCTGGTGTTCTTCGGCTTGCCCAGGCCGTCCGCGAGCGACGCGCCGAGCGGACGGGTCATCACGTACGCGGCCCAGAACGAGAAGACCACGTTCCAGCGCAGCCACCGGTAGCCGAGGGCCGGCACCGCGATCCCCACCGCGAACAGCGCCGCGGAGGTGAAGTATCCCAGGTGCAGGGTGTACGCGGTCAGGTCGCCCAGCGCCGTGCCCATGGCGAAGGTCGCCATGACGGCCGCCCAGTAGAACAGCTCGCGCCGGGGGGTGTCGATGCTGTGGATCGACAGGGTCCTCTCCGTCTTGCGCCAGCTCACGAACACGGCCGCCAGCATCAGCGCGTACAGCAGCGAGGAGACCGTGTAGGGCACGCCGAGCCCGACGTGCAGGACATCCGCCGCCATGGTGCCGAACACGCCCACCATGACCACGGCGAACCAGTACGTCCAGGCCCGGTACCGGGCCGCGCGCAACTGCAGGTACAGCGCGAGGGCGAAGCCGGCGAACCCGAGCAGCACGGCGAGCTGCGGAGTCATCGCGTTGACCAGGAAGTCGGAGCTCGACTCGCCCATCGCGGTCGACAGGCCCTTGATGATCCAGAACATCGCGGTGATCTCGGGCACCCTCAGGGCGCCCGGCCGGGTCAACCACGAACGCGAGTGTCGCGCCACCCCCGTCACGCGCCCGCCTCGCTCCCGGTCGCGGGCGTGCACGCCCGCAGCGGTGGCCTTGTCTCGTGTCGCACAGCGTCTCCCTTGTATGCCGGTTGCGGCGACGGTCGGCAGTCGGCGCCGCGTGGTCGGGTCGACCCGTCCCTGGAGACGCAGGCGCCGGTGTGCCGGATCCAGGCAGGCATCGAATCGTAACGCCCGGCAACACCGGCGCGCGCACAGCCGCCGCCGGGGGCGCTCGACGCTACCTGGTCAGATAGACGACCAGTCCGACGACGACGCCGAGAGCGACGGCCGCGAGTACGGCGAACAGGCAGGAGAGCGTCAACCCCAGCAGGATCTGAGCGGCGGTGACCAACCGCCCGGGCTGGTCGTGCCGGCCACCGTGCTGACGACCGTGCGGACCGGCGGAGCGTGCGGAGTCGGCGCGGGCCCGCGAGCGCGGTCCGGTCGGGTTCGCGGTCATCGCGGCCTGCGCAGCGGGGACGCGGCGGCGGCCGTGCCCGCCACGGACGGCGCGCTCAGCACGCTCGCCAGGCGATCGATCCACAACCGCACCAGCGGCTCGGCGGCTTCGAGCCGGCCGGCCCG
>JBOHCW010000418.1:0-1704 GCA_050725375.1 Actinocrinis sp.
TGGCCGGCCAGTTCTCCGAGATCCCGGGGAACTACACGGTGCGCGACTCCGCGTCGGTGGCGGCCGGCAATCCGGTACTGGCCGCGGCCCGCCTGACGAGTCCGGTCGGCCGGCCGTCCTCGACCCCTGATTACCGGACGCTGAGCGCCATCATTCACACGGCCGTCAACAGCGCGCTGCCGGGCCTGAAGACCGACGGTGCCGATCCGTGCACGACCCTGGTCAACGCGGCGAAGGCGATCGACCCGAACGTGCCCGACCGGCTTACCTGCCCGAACGCGGGCGGCGGCGGTTCGCCGTGACCGACGAGTCAGAACTCGACGAGGACCTGTCGGCGGCCGCACCGGACGAGGGCGGCGCCGTCGAGCAGGGCCCTGTCGAACAGGGCACTGTCGAGCAGGCAGGCGTCGAACATGGCGCTCTTGAGCGCGGCGCCGACCAAGACGCGCGCGACGGCCTCGCGCTGCGCGCCCGCGGCGGCATCCGGGCGTGGATCGAGACGCACGGCGCCGGCCTGCGGCGCAGCACACCGATCCTGTTCGTGGTCGGGCTGACGGCCGCCGCGCTCGTCCCGGTCGCCGCGCCGCTGCTGGTCGGCGCGTCCACCGGCGCCGCGGCGGGATTGATCAACCAGCTGGGCAACGTCGGTGCCGAGCACATCGCGCGCCTGGCGCAGAACCTCGTCGCGCGCCAGCGCCGCCGCGAGCACGGACCGGACGGCGACGGTGCGGCCGCGCCCGGCCTGTTGGCCGGCGAGGGGGCGCAGGACGTGCTGCGGGTGCTGCTCGAACAGCACCTACAGCACGAACTCGACGGTCCGGACGCCGAGCTGTTCGAGGCCGAGATGGCGCATTTCCTGCACGAGGTCGACGGTGTGGGCACCGCGCTCGACGCGGCCTTCCACAGCGGCGTCGACGGCCTCTACGACCACCTCGGCCGGGCGATCCACGAGCTCGGCGAGAGCTCGGCGGCCTTCCGGGTGTTCTTCGAGGACGTCAAGGCCCAGCTTTCGGTGATCCAGCGCGGCACGGCGCGGATCGAGGCCGCGCAGCGCGGCCAGACCGAGCAGATCGAGAAGATGAACATGCGGCTGGCGCTGCTGTACCGGCTGTACGCGACCGACCGGCCCGGCCCGCGCACGGCGCCCGCGGGCCGCTCCTCGGCCCCCGAGGGCCTCGGCGTGACGGCGCGGGCGGTGCTCGCCATGGGTGAGCTGAGCGTCAGCGATCCCAGCGCGGAACGGCGCGACGAGCATCCGTATCCCGGACTGGCCGCGTTCGGCGAGAGCGACGCCGAATGGTTCAATGGCCGCGACGGGTCGATCGCCGAGCTGGTCACCGGCCTGCGCCAGCGCCTGGAGCGCCCGTCGGCGCTCATCGTGGTCGGCGCGTCCGGTGCCGGGAAGTCCTCGCTGCTGCGCGCCGGACTGCTGCCGAGCCTCGCCACCGGCGCGCTCGCGGTGTCCGGCTCCGCGCGGTGGCCCTGCGAGATGATGACGCCGGGTCGCGAGCCGCTGCGTGAACTGGCACTGCGCCTGGCCGCGCGTACGGGCGTCCCGGCGGCGGCGATGCACCGTGATCTGCAGGACGATCCGCTCGCGGCACCGACCCTGATCCGCCAGGCGCTGCGCGCGCAGCTCGCGGATCAGCAGCCGGATACGTCCGGTATCGCGGCACTCGACGACGACGACGGCGAGGGCGACGG
>JBOHCW010000419.1:0-5998 GCA_050725375.1 Actinocrinis sp.
GTGCTACGCGTCGGCGGTGCGGCCCGTAGGGGGTACGCGGTCAGGAACGCGGCAGCGTGGGCAGCAGGTCCCGCTTGTGCGTGGCGTTGATGACCGTGGCCGCGGAGGCGTACAAGGCCACCGCGCCGGTCACGATGCCGAGCCAGCCGCCGACCTTGAACATCGCGTTCGGCGACGGCGGCAAGCCGTTCTGGAACGCGCCGATGGCCAGGAACAGGAACGTCAATGCCAGGAGGACGAACACCGCTAGCACGGCGACCGACGTTCGCAGGGCGGCGACCGCCATGTAAGCGGTGAAGATCCCCCAGAACAGGAGGTACAGGCCCATCGCTTGGTGCACGTCGCCGCTGGCGGCGGTCAGGTGCTCGTTGATCCACCAGAAGCTGAGCCAGAATGCGCCGAACGAGGCGAACGCGGTCGCCCCGAAGGTGTTGCCGCGCCGGAACTCGAACAGTCCCGCGGCGAACTGGGCCAGACCGCCGTAGAAGGCGGCCATGCCGAGCACGACGGTGATCGCGCCGGTCTCCTTGACGAGATTGGCGTTGCCGAACGACAGCAGCAGCGTTGTCATCGCGAAGCCGGCCAGCCCGAGAGGGGCCGGGTCGGCGAAGGTCACCGCGGCGGGATTGCTAGTCGTGGGAGCTTCATTGCTCACGACCGGATCCTTTCGACCGGACAGGGGCCCGATACCGCAAGCCGGAGCGGTGAGTGCGCCGTCGGCGTCCGGACCGGGGCCCGTGGTTGTCAGCCCGTTCATTCGGGCCTGGTCGCTAGGTCCCCAGGTTTCGACGGGCCGACGACACGGCGCCGTATTGTTGCGCCGAACGGTGGTCCCGGCGCGCCCACCGGCATCGAACTACAGCGCGTGACCTGCTGTTCTCGGTCGACTTGGCGCCCAGAAACTTTCGAAGCCCGCGGGGAGAGTTTCAAGCCGCCGTTCAGTTTTGCGGACGAATCCGGCGATCGGACACCTGTCCGGTCGCGTCGGTCACCTGTGCCGGTTCGCGTCCCCGAGCAGTCGGTCGCGAAGCTCGCGGGCGTGCCGGCGGCTGACGGCCAGCGTCTTGTCGCCCACCCGCACGGTCGTGTGCCCGGCGTCCCAGCGCACTTCCTGCACGTGCTTGAGCGCCACCAGGTACGAGCGGTGGATGCGCGCGAAGCCGTGCGGCGTCCAGCGTTCTTCCAAAGTCGCCAGCGATATGCGCACGAGATGCGAGCCCGCCGCCGTGTGCAGGCGCGCGTAATCGCCGTGCGCTTCCACATAACGGATCTGAGAGCGAGTAAGGAACCGTGTGACACCCGCCAGCTCGACCGGCACCACTTCGTCCTCAGCCGGTGCCGTATGTGCATGGGAGTGCAGCCGCTCGTGCACTCGGCGGATCGCCTCAGCCAGCCGGTCCTGCCTTACCGGCTTGAGCACGTAGTCGACCGCGTGCAACTCGAAGGCGCCGACCGCGAAGTCCTCGTGCGCGGTCACGAACACGATCTGCGGGCTGTCCGGGCGGCGTGCGAGTGTGCGCGCGATGTCCACACCGGTCGCCCCGGGCATGCGGATGTCGAGGAACAGAGCGTCGACGCGCTGCTCGCCGTTGAGCATCCGGATGGCCTCGGCGCCGGACGAGGCGGTGCGGATACTGCCGACCCGCGCGTCCGCGCTGAGCAGGTAGGTCAGCTCCTCCAAGGCCGGGCGCTCGTCGTCGACGGCCAGCACCGCGAGTCCGGGCCGCTCCTCCTCCTGCTGCTGGGTCATGCGATCTCCCGTCGGGTGGCCGGCCTCCTGCGCGAGACCGGCTTCGGGACCCGGATGGTGACCGTGGTCCCCTCGCCAGGCGTGGAGTCTAGTTGCAGTCCGTGCCCCGGCCCGAAGGTCCCCAGCAGCCGCTCCTGGATGTTGGCCACGGCGTGCGCGTCCGTGGTGTCCTCTCCGCTCAGCGCCGCGCCCGCGGTGGCCGGGTCCATACCGACCCCGTCGTCGATGATCGTGATCGTGTACTCGGCGCCGGCGTCCTCGGCGCAGATGGTCACCGTGCCCTCGCCCGAGTTCGCGCGCAGACCGTGCCGCACCGCGTTCTCGACCAGCGGCTGCAGGCACAGGAAGGGCAGCTCAAGACCGAGCATGTCCGGCGAGACGCGCACGACGAGCTGCAGCTGGTCGCCGAACCTGGCCTGTTCGAGCTTGAAGTAGCAGTCGATGCAGCGCAGCTCCTCGGCGAGCGTGGTCATCGAGCCGTTGCGGCGGAACGAGTAGCGGGTGAAGTCGGCGAACTCCAGCAGCAGCTCGCGCGCGCGGGGCGGATCGGTGCGCACGAAGGAGGCGATCGCGGTGAGCGAGTTGTAGATGAAGTGCGGCGAGATCTGCGCCCGCAGCGCCCGGATCTCGGCTTCCATCGCGCGGGTGCGCGACTGGTCGAGCTGACCCAGTTCGAGCTGCGAGGACACCCAGCGTGCCACCTCGCACACCGCGCGGGTCAGCGCCACCGACGCGGTCGCGTTGTATGCGGCGAGCGTGCCCACGACCTCGCCGTCCACGATCAGCGGGGCGATCACCGCGTCGCGGATCGGGCACTCCTCGCTGCCGCAGTCCACCCAGTCCAGCAGCTTCACGCGTCCGGTCGCGACGACGTTCTTCGCGTGCACCAACGCGTCGTCCGCGTGCCGGTCGCCTTCGCCGTCCCAGGCCAGTAGCCGGTCGGTGTCCGTGATCGTCACGGCCGCGGTACCGAGCAGGCGTCGCAGGTGCCGCGCGGACTTACGCGCGGACTCGGGCGAAAGGCCCTCCCGCAACGCGGGCGCCGCGAGCGAGACGGTATGCATCGCCTCGTAGGCCGCACGCTCGGTCGGCGTCCCGTACACGTGGTGTCGCCTGGCCGCGCGGATTGCCGCGCCGACCGGAATGGCCAGCACTCCCGCGACCGCGATCGTCGCCGCAGTCGAGTCCACCCTCATGACGGTACGTCACGCACAAGATCATCGCCAGGGTGTTAGATCCTCGACTCGATCACATCGGACGCTCTTAGGCCGAATGCACACCTCATCGTCTCGGCAGTGGCTTTGCTGGTAGTTCCAGTCCGATGCGAGTCCGGGCGCGGCTGTGGCTTAGGTTGGTCCGCTGTGACCACCTCTACCGCCGACCCGCTCGTAACGCTCAGCAAGCTGCCCGGCGTCACCGACGCGGTGGACGAGGCGCGTACGGCCGTGGACCGCGTGCGCGCGCACAAGGTGCTGCGCAGTCGCTCGGCGGAAGTGACCGCGGAATCCGCGTTGCGCGGGGCCCGCGCGTCGGCGGCGATCGCGGGGGCGGACTGGCCGCTGGAGGAGTTGCGGCGCCGTACGGACCTGGGCGGCGAACCCGGCGCAGGGCTCGTACGCGGCGCGCTGCGCGTGTCCGGCGAGTTGTCGCCACTGCTCACGGTGCTGCGGCAGGCGCCCGCGCAAGCCTTGACGAGGATGCACATGCTCGCCGCGGCAGGCGAGATCGACCCGGCGCGGATCGGTCGGCCGCGCGGCCTGGACCAGGCGGGTCACGGTTCTCCTGACGATGTGATCATCGAGCCGGGCGGTCCGAGCGTGCCCGTGCCGGCCGCCGAGGCGTCCGAACGGCTGACCGCGCTGACCGGCGTGCTGTCCGCGCCGAGCAAGGCGCCCGCGCTCGTGGTCGCGGCCGTGGCGTATGGCGAACTGCTCTCGACGACACCGTTCGGCTGGGGCGACGGGTTGGTCGCGCGCGCGGTATTCAGGCTGCTACTGGTCGCGCGCGGGCTCGATCCTCAGTCCCTCGCGATTCCTGAAGTCGGCTTCCTGGAACTGGGTCTGACGGCGCGTCAAGAGGCTCTCGCCGGTTACGCGTCCGGGACTGCCTCAGGCGTCTGCGACTGGATCGTCCACTGCGGTCAAGCACTGGTGCTTGGCGCGCGTGAATCGCTCGCGGTCTGCGAAGCGCTGATGCGCGGCTAACAACGCTCTTGTGTATTGTGCCTGGTGAGAGGCATAGCGTGTCCGCCATTCAGGTGAAGAGGGCGGCTGAGCGCCGCCCTCGGCTTTCCAACTCGGCGCACTCGGCCTACAAAGGAAGTACGGCCCGCGAGACCGCTTCTTGAGGAAGGCTGGGAAGTAGGAGTCAACCGGCCCACGGACCGCACGCACGAAGCCCGAGAACCCACGCGCGACCGACCCGCGTTAGGGCCCGTCGAGACAGACACCCGGCTTGACTTGCGGTGGACTGAGCTGACGAATATCCGGTGCACGCTTGGTATCCCGGACTTCTCGTGCAATGAGGACGGCGCCCCCCTTCTGACTCGGGGCGCCGTCACCCTGCTATTGGGGCACGTGTGCGCACCAAGCGCGCCGATTGACGCCCTGTTACGACCGCTTCTTGCGCGCGTACCAGACGATGCCCGCCGCGGCCGCCGTGCCGACGCCGAGCGCCGTCGCCGCGATCACCGGCTTGGGCGGCAGGTTCAGGTTCGCCATCTTCGCCCGCAGCGAGACCGGGTTCGCGAACGCCTCGACCGGCCAGTCGCGCGCGCCGGCCTCTTTGCGCAGCGCCCGGTCCGGGTTGACCGCGCACGGGTGCCCGACCAGTTCGAGCATCGGCAGGTCGGTCACCGAGTCGCTATACGCATAGCAGCCGTCGAGGTCGTAGCCCTCAGCCTCGGCCAGTTGCTTTATGGCGCCGGCCTTGTTGTCGCCGTATGCGTAGAACTCGACCTCGCCGGTGTAGCGCCCGTCTGAGACCACCATGCGTGTCGCGACCACCTTGTCGGCGCCGATCAACTCGCCGATCGGCTCGACCACCTCGGCGCCCGAGGAGGAGACGATGATGACGTCGCGCCCGGCGGCCTTGTGCTCGGCGATCAGGTCGGCGGCCTCCTGGTAGATCAGCGGGTCGATCAGGTCGTGCAGCGTCTCGGCCACGATCTCCTTGACCTGGCCGACATCCCAGCCGGTGCACAGCGCCGAGAGGTACTGGCGCATCCGCTCCATCTGATCGTGGTCCGCGCCGCCGACGAGGTACACGAACTGGGCGTAGGCGGTCTTGAGCACCGCGCGCCGGTTGATCAGTCCACCCTGGTAGAACGAACGGCCGAAGGCCAGCGTCGAGGACTTGGCGATGATCGTCTTGTCGAGGTCGAAGAACGCGGCGGTGCGCATCGGCTGTGACTCCTCAGCTTCTGTCGCCGGGACGGTCGGCAGTAATCGCAGCCTACGCGGAAGGGCCGCCCGATTGGAAAGCAATCGGTGGACCGCAGTGGTGCGCGGAGTGTCCGCGTAGTGCGCCGAGTGGTCCGCCCAGATCCCGTTCGTGCCGCCTTGGTTGGTCTGCGGGGCTGATGTGGCGATACACACGGTGCTTCACCCGTCTGGAGCCGCCGCGACGTGGTGGATGGATCGAACGCGCGCGTCATGCGGCACCGGGTGGAATCGGGGCGCGGTGGCGGCTGACGGTGCGCGACTGTGACGCATTCCACTTTCCGGAACGCAACGCCGGCTCGCCGGCGATTTCGAGCCCTCCGCCACGCCTTTCCCAGGACGCATCAGCTTTCCCTGCCGAGCCCGACCGTGGCTACCCACAGTGATGAAAATCGGCTCCGCGGCGAGCGGCGACCGCGCGCCGACTTGTCCCGAAGTCACCCTTTTGAGTCATGTTTCGGCAGGTCAGGGCGCCTTCCGGCATCGTTCGGCGTAATAGCGGCCCGAGCCGTTTGCCTTCTGGGTCCTGCGGGTACACCATAGAAGTCACGGATCGTTCGCGACCGTGCTGCCTCGGCTCGGCTCCTCCCCCCCGAGTCGTGCCGAGGTGACGACCCCCGCTCTCCCCCCCGGCGGGGGTCGTCCCTTTTCCGGAACCCCGCATTCCAGCGGCGTCAGGGGACGTATTCGTCGCTGACGGCCCGCGGCGTTTCGGACACCCCGGTCAAGCCGCCCGGCCGCCTCGCGCGGCCCGGTTCGCCGTGACCCACGGTAGTCAATACATGGACTCAAAAGCGCACGTCCGGGC
>JBOHCW010000420.1:0-8160 GCA_050725375.1 Actinocrinis sp.
CCCACGCCACCGCTCGGCCTGTCGCCGCCTCGTCGAGGCGGTGCAGGAAGCGCAGGCGGCTCTCAAGCGGAAAGCTCGACAGCGCCCACGTCGTGGTCACGACAGGTACGGCGTCTGCGGGCACACGGGCGAACGCATCGGGCAGCACGTCGATGGCGTCACCTTGCAGCAGCAGCGCGGGAGCCGCCGCCGCCAACGCGAGCTCCGCTTCGAGCCTCGCGGCCCGCTCCGGCTGATCCGGCCACACGCCGGCCCGCAACCATCGGGCGTCATCCGCATCGGTCACGTCGACCGGATCGAGGTCCACGCCGATGCGTGCGACGACCTCGGGCATCGCCCGCGCCGGAACGGCCCGGTGTCCCACGATCGAAGCCGACAACTGCACGGGAGACGACGGATCGCCCAGCGATTGCCCGTCGCTGTACGTGTCGCTGTACGTGATGCCGACGCGGTCGACGTTGAGATTGAGCCCGGCCGAACAGCCCACGTCGATCAACCCGACCGCATTCGCGTCCATCCGCCGCGCCGCTTCGGCAATGGCCGGATACAGCACGGCGTACCGTCCGGTCTCGCCGGTCTCCCCGGTCCGCATCTGTCGGCGCGTGGCAATGGCCACCACCGAATCGGTCATGCGCAGCAGCGCGTCGATCGCCGCATCGGCGGCGGCGTCGCCGTCCCCGGCGGCGTAGGCCGCCGCGAGCGCCGGGGCCCGTCCGTCTAGCACGAGATCGTGCAACGCGGCGAGGATCACCGCCGGGTGCCGCTTACGCGCCGCGCCGGCGCCGCCTCGATGGCACGCAGCGCCTCGTCGGACTCGCTCACTGCGAGGGCGACACGCTCGTACAGCGGCGACGTCTCGGCGGCCTCGACCTCACCGAAATGCCGGTACACCTGAGCGAGCGTGCGATCCCTACCCACGGATACGGTGCTACTTACGGTCTGCCTCGGCATCCCGCCGATTCTAGCCACCGGACCAACCACGCGGCCGTGCGACGAACGGCTACTCGGCCCAGGGCTCGACCTCGGTCGTCACCGGCTGCCCGGTTTCGGCGGCCCGATCGATGGCCTGCGAGATCAGGTGGTCCTGGCTGGCCTGCGCCAACGGATACGGCGCGGGGCCCTCGTCCCGGGACCACGCCGCGGTCGCCGCCATGATCGAGGCGATGGCGATCTCCTCGTCCATCAGGCGCAGCCCCAGGAACGGGTTGCGGTAGACGACGTCGCCGTCGAACGAGAAGTGCTCGGTGTCGTGGCCGTCCAGGTTGAGATCGTGGCCCAGTTGCTCGCGCACCAGCTTCGAGTGCAAGACGGTGCGCGGCCCGCCCCAGCGCACGACGGTGTCGTCGTCCAGCTCGCCGTGGGTGCCGCGGATCACGATCCGGCGCTGCCGCAGCCGGTTGTGCCACTGGTTGTCGGTGAAATCGTAGAGGCCTGACTTACCGTCGCCGAAGTCCAGGGTGGCCAGGGTGGTCGCGGCCGGCTTCGGGTCCTGCTCGTCGGTCCAGCCGTCGCGGGTCAGCGGATCGAGCAGCGGCGCGGTGAACCGCTGCGCGGCCACCCGGACCGGGCCGTAACCGACGCCCAACAGGCCCCTGATCATCGACATGGCGTGGTAGCCGTGCGTCGAGGAGACCTGGACCGAGGTGGCCTGTCCGATCACACCGCGGCGCACGATCTCCTGCCGCGCGGCATGGGCCGGCATCAGCAGGTACTGCTCGGCGACCTGGACCATCCGGCGGGAGCCGACCTTCCCCCACAGCTCGCGCAGGCCGTCCTCGTCGGGAGCCGGCGGCGTCTCCGCCAGTACCCTGACTCCCGCGTCCACCAGCGCGGCGATGGCCACCGGGGTCACCGGCCAGGGCACGCTGGTGACGACGAAGTCAGGCCGCTGCTTCACCGCCAGGTCGTCCGGGGACAGGTACACGGGCACGCGCCAGCGGCTCTTGATCTCCTCCGCGGACTCCGGGCGGCGCACAGCCGCTCCGATCAGGGTCAGCTTGTCGGGCATGAGCCCGGCCAGGCGCACGAAGAACTCGGCGCGCCAGCCCTTGCCCACGATGCCGAAGGTGGTAGCTCGCGTCACGCAGGGATCCTTTCCTGATCCAGTCTCTCGCGATCCGGGTGCGGATGAATAGGGCTGACACCACCCTTGGCGCGCCGCTCAACCTTCACCGAGACGAACGCCAGGGTCAGGCCGACGGCGCCGAGGATCGCGGCCACCACGTTCGGCGAGCCGTACCCGTACCCGGCCGCGATGACCACGCCGCCCAGGTACGCGCCGAGCGAGTTGGCGATGTTGAACGCTGCCTGGATCGAGGCGGCGGCCAGGTTCGGCGCGCCGCCGGCCAGCGCGATGATCCTGCCCTGCAGCGTGGGCAGGCCGGCCAGCGCGGTCAGCGGGAACAGGAAGATGGCCAGCGCGGCGGTGAAACGGTTGTGGTCGGCGGCCACGAAGCCGACCGCGACCACGATCTGGGCCACCAGCGAGAACAGCAGCGTGTGCGCCGGGAAGCGGTCGGACAGCCGCGCGCCGACCAGGTTGCCGATCGTCATGCCGAGGCCGAACAGCACCAGCAGCCAGGTCATGCTGGAGTCGGCATAGTGCGCGATGCCAGTCATCATCGGGGTGATGTAGCTGAACGTCGCGAACAGCCCGCCGCCGCCGAGCATCGCGACGCCGAGCACCAGCCACACCTGCGGCTTGGCGAAGGCGCGCAGTTCCTGGCGCAGCGAGGCCTGTCCCATCTCAGCGGACTGCTCCGTCGCGCCCGTACGCGGCACCGCGATCGCCACGGCGGCGACCGCCGCGAGGGCGATCAGCCCGACGATCGCGTACACCAGGCGCCAGCCGGCGTGCTGGCCCAGGACCGTGGTCAGCGGCACCCCGACGATGTTCGCCACGGTCAGCCCGGCGAACATCACCGCCATCGCGCTGTTGCGGCGGGTGTGCTCGACCAGCGAGCCGGCCACGACCGCGCCGGCGCCGAAGAACGCCCCGTGCGGCAGTCCGGTGGCGAACCGGGCGAGCATGACCAGGCCGAAGCTCGGCGCGATCGCGGAGAACAGGTTGCCCAGCGCGAACCAGGTCATCAGGACGATGAGGACCGGCTTGCGCCGATACCGCACCGTCGCGGCGGTCAGCAGCGGCGCGCCGACCACGACGCCGATCGCGTAGGCGGAGATCAACTGGCCGGCCCGCGGGATGGACACCGACAGGTCGGAGGCCACCTGCGGCAGCAGGCCCATCATGACGAACTCGCCGGTCCCGATCGCGAACCCGCCGACGGCGAGGGCGAGCAGGGCGCGGCGTACGGATCCCGTGAGCATGCGCTGTCTTCTTCCCTTCTGCTGTGGGGGAAGGCGACAGCTCTGTCGGCCCCAACCGCGATCTCGATACCCGCGACCGGCCGGCCACCCCGGCCGGCCAGACTTCAAACGTATGACCATTGCCGCCAACCGAGAGCGGAACGTCGGTATTCCACCGACGCCCCGCTTCCGGAAGGCTGTGGCCGTACTGGCACGCGGCCAGTGGATCAGGTCGGTGAAAACGAGGGGTTACGCGACGGGTTCGGCCGCGTTCACCGTCGGCTGGTCCTCAGCTTCGTCCCCGTCACGCCGCGTCGAGCCGCGCGAATTCGTCCGCGGACAACGTCAGGTCCACGGCCTTGACCGAGTCCAGGATCGTCTCCGGCCGCGAGGAGCCCGGGATCGGGATCGCGATCGGCGACTTGGCCAGCATCCAGGCCAGCGTCACCTGCTGCGGGCTGACCCCGTGCGCCGTGCCGATCTCGGCGAACACGGCGAACCGGGAGCCGAGCGCCGCCGCGTTCGAGATGCCGCCCAGCGGGCTCCACGGCAGGAACGCGATGTCCATCCCTGTACACAGGTCCAGTTCCGGCTCGCTGGAGCGGAACGCCGGGGAGAACTGGTTCTGCACGCTCACCAGCCGGCCGCCGAGGACCTCGTCGGCCAGCTTGATCTGCGCCGGGTTGGTGTTGGAGACGCCGGCCATCCGGATCTTGCCCGCGTCGAGCAGGTCGCGGATCGCGCCGATCGAGTCGGCGTAGGGGGTCTTCGGGTCGGGCCGGTGGAACTGGTACAGCCCGATGGCCTCGACGCCGAGCCGCTTGAGCGAGTCCTCGCAGGCCCGCTTGAGGTATTCGGGCGAGCCGTTGAGCGACCAGGTGCCGTCGCCGGGGCGCAGGTGGCCGCCCTTGGTGGCGATCAGCACGTTGGACGTGTCGCCGCCCCAACTCGCGATCGCGCCCGCGATCAGCGATTCGTTGTGGCCGACCTCGTTGGCGTCGCGGTGGTACGCGTCCGCCGTGTCGAACAGGGTCACGCCGGCGTCCAGCGCGGCGTGCACGGCGGCGATCGAGCGCTTCTCGTCGGGGCGCCCCTCGATCGACATCGGCATACCGCCGAGCCCGATCGCGCTGACCTGGACGTCGCCGATGCGACGAGTCTGCATGAGAGCTCCTTCTCGAACAGTGGTTACGTCTCCAGCTAACCCGGCACGGATTAAGCTGTCCAACAGAAGATTCTGATGCGGTCCAGCAGGACCGGTGCTGGATCGGGGGTACGGAATGGAGCTTCGGCAGCTCGAACACTTCGTGGCGGTGGCCCAGGAGTGCCACTTCACGCGCGCGGCCAAGCGGCTGCACATCGCCCAGTCGGGCCTGTCCGCGTCGATCCGTTCGCTGGAACGGGAGCTCGGCGCGTCACTCTTCGTGCGCAGTACCCGGCAGGTACAGCTGACGCCGGCCGGGCAGGCGCTGATGGCCGAGGCGCTGCGCGCGCTGGCCGCCGGCAAAGCGGCCAAGGACGCGGTCGCCGCGGTACAGGGACTGCTGCGCGGCTCGCTGTCGATCGGCTCGCTGCAATGCCTGCACGCGGTGCACCTGCCGACGCTGCTGGCCCGGTTCCTGTCCGCGCATCCGGGCCTTGAGGTGCGGCTGCGCCAGGGCGGCTCGGACGAGCTGATCGAGCAAGTGCGCGCCGGACTGCTGGACGTCGCCTTCGTCTCGCGCCCGGCCCGCTTCCCGGAGGACGTGGTGATCAGCGCGCTGGACAGCGAGCCGCTCGTGCTCGCCTGCGCGCTGGACCACCGGCTGGCCGGCGCCACCGCGGTCAAGCTGCCGGACCTGGCCGACGAGCGGTTCGTCGACTTCCCGGCCGACTGGGGCACCCGCGACGTGGCCGACCGGGTGCTGAACGCGGCCGGGGTGGAGCGCCGGGTGGCGCTGGAGGTCACCGACGTGCACTCGCTGCTCGACCTGGTGGCGTTCGGGCTCGGGGTGGCGCTGGTGCCGCGCTCCTTCCAGGTGAAGACCGACAGGGTGCGGTTCGTCGGCCTGGACGGCGAGGTGCCCGCCTGGGAGACGGTCAGCGTCACCGCCGATCCGACCAGCGCGGCCGCGGCGGCGCTGCTGCGCGAGGTGCACACGGGCCGGACCGTCGAGCGCTGATCCCCGCCGGCATCCGCTCGATCCGCCGCGGAACGCCGTTGCCAACGCGTCCCGATTCGGGAACGCTTCCGAACATGACCAATCGTCTCGGGGCCGGCGGCGCCCTGCCCGCGCTGCCCGGCCGCATCTGGCACTGGCTGACCACGCACGACCGCGGCCTGATGGCGCTGCGCCGCGCCGGGCGGGCCGCGATCGTGATGCCCGCGATGTTCGCGATCGGCGCGAAGGTGATCGGCGACGCGGAACTGGCCACCTACGCCGCGTTCGGCTCGTTCGCGCTGCTGATGCTGGTCGACTTCGGCGGGCCGATGCGCGACCGGCTCCAGTCGCAGCTCACGCTGGGCGTGGCCGGGGCGGTGCTGGTGTGCCTGGGCACGCTGTGCTCGCGCGAGGCATGGCTCGGCGCGGTCGGCATGGGCGTGGTCGGCTTCTTCGTGCTGTTCTCCGGGGTGGTCAGCTCGGTGCTGGCCGGGGCGACCACCTCGCTGCTGCTCGCGTTCATCCTGCCGGTGTCGCTGTCCGCGCCGGCCGCGACCATCCCGCACCGGCTGGCCGGCTGGGCGCTGGCCACCGCGATGTCCATGGTGGCGATCTCGCTGATGTGGCCGGCGCCCGCGAACGATCCGCTGCGCGGCCGGGCCGCCGCGGCCTGTCGCGCGCTGGCCGCCCGGCTGCGCTCGGAGCTGGCACATCTGATGGCCGGTCAGGACTGCAAGAAGTCGCCGCAGCACACGAAGACGGTCGCGGACTCGGACGCCGCGGTCGCCGAGCTGCAGCGGATGTTCCTGGCCACGCCGTACCGGCCGACCGGCCTGAGCACCTCGGCGCGCGCGGTGGTGCGCCTGGTGGACGAGCTGGCCTGGCTCAACGCGATCATCACCCAGGCCAGGCCGGTCAAGCCGCACCGGCCGAACCGGGTCGCGTACGCGGTGAAGCAGGCATGCGCGTCCGTGCTCGACGACGGCGCGGCGCTGCTGGTGAACACCCGCGGCGACATCGAGCCGCTGCACGCCGCGCTGGCCGAGCTGCGCACCGCGCTGACCGAGCTGGAGCTGGACGCCACCGGGCAGATCGACCTGCCGATCGCCCCGGCCGCCGCCGGCACGGTGATGCTGGAGGGCACCGAGCTGGCGGAGCGCACCAGCGTCATCCTGGACGAGCACGTCGGCGAGGTCATCGACGCGCTGGACCCGAGTTTCCGGGCGCAGGAGATGAGCTTCGTGGTCTCGATGATCGGCCGCAACATCGAGCAGGCCGCGCGGGCCGACCGGCGCAGCTGGCCCGAGCGGCTGCTGGGGCGGCAGCCGGACGGGCTGCCCGGCACGTTCACGGCGGCCCGCGAGCGCGCTGTGGCGCACCTCGAACCGCACTCGGTGTGGCTGCGCAACAGCGTGCGCGGCGCGATCGGGCTGGGCCTGGCCGTGCTGGTGGCGAATCTGACGGGGGTTCAGCACTCGTTCTGGGTAGTGCTCGGCACGCTGTCGGTGCTGCGTTCGAGTGCGCTGAACACCGGGCAGAACGTGCTGCGGGCCGTGGTCGGCACGAGCGCCGGCTTCCTGATCGGCTCGCTGCTGCTGGTGCCGATCGGCCACGACACGAACCTGCTGTGGTTCCTGCTGCCGCCGGCCATCCTGCTCGCCGGGATCGCCCCGGCCGCGATCTCCTTCGCCGCCGGGCAGGCCGGCTTCACCCTGGTGCTGGTGATCCTGTTCAACATCATCCAGCCGACCGGCTGGCGGGTCGGCCTGCTGCGGGTGGAGGACATCGCGATCGGCTGCGCGGTCAGCCTCGCGGTCGGCGTGCTGTTCTGGCCGCGCGGCGCGGCCGCGGCGCTGAGCAAGGCGCTCGCCGAGGCGTACACGGACAGCGCCCGCTATCTCGCGGCGGCGGTCGAGTTCGGCATGGACCGGTGCGACGCGTGCAAGCCCGCGGGTGTCGCGCCGACGCAGGAGGCGGTGCGGTCGGCGGCGGCCTCGCGCCGGATGGACGACACCTTCCGCGAGTACCTGGCCGAGCGCGGCGCGAAGAAGGCCCCGCTGGCGGAGATCTCCCGGCTGGTCAGCGGTGTGACCGGGCTGCGCCTGGCGGCCGACGCGGTGCTCGACCTGTGGGAGCGCAACGGCGACGAGAACTCCGGCGACCGCGACGCGGCGCGCTTCGAGCTGCTGCGCACCGTCGAGCAGGTCCGCGAGTGGTATGACGACCTGGCCGACAGTCTGGACGGCGTGCACCCGATCCCCGCGCTGCTGGACCGCGACGCCGACGCCGACGGCCGCCTGGTGCGCGCCGTGCAGACGGACCTGCGGGACGAGGACGGCAAGGCGACGGCGACGGCGGTGCGGATGATCTGGACCGGCGACCACCTCGACGCGGTGCGCCGCCTCCAGCCGACCCTGGTCCAACCGGCGCTCGCCGCCCGCGTCACCGGCCTCGTCTAGCCGGAACCTGCTTCTCCGCTCTCGCCCCGGCGATCCCCCGGGGCGAGAGCGGAAGTTCACGGGGAGTTTTCCTGCGCAGGCGCCGGAAATTTCGCGATTGCCCCATCATGTGCTGGTGGATCACGAAATCAGGGCACTCTCCCTGTATGAAGGCTTCTTCAGCGGCGGCGCGCGCATCCTGCACACCGACGTGCTCACCGGCCTGCACGGCCGGGGCCAAAGCCATCGCGTGCTCAGCATCCATGGGCGGGTTT
>JBOHCW010000421.1:0-5729 GCA_050725375.1 Actinocrinis sp.
GCCGGGGAGGGGACCCCTGAGGAGACAGGACCCGTCCCGCCGGGCGGGCGGTCGGGCGAGGCGAACCCGGAGGCGATGGGACCCGGGCGGGCGGACCGCAGAGGCCGTCCGGGGACCCGTCACTTTCCGTGGCAGAGTTTGTACTTCTTGCCCGACCCGCAGTAGCACTTGTCGTTGCGACCCAGCTTCTGCTCGGCCGACTTCACGACCTGCTGTACCGGGGCCTCGTCGACCGCGACGGCGGAGCCGCCGGCCGCCGACTCCTCGCCCGACGCGGCCTGGACCTCGGCCACCGCGGTGCGGATCGACCCGCTGCCCTCCACCGGCGCCTCGGCGGCCGAGTACTGCATGTTCTCCACCGCCGGACCGGCGCTGGGCTGCACGACCACGTCGAGATGCATGACGTAGCGGACGAAGTCGTCGGCGATGGCCTCGGTCATCTGGCCGAACATGTCGAAGCCCTCGCGCTGCCACTCGACGAGCGGGTCTTTCTGGCCCATGGCCCGGAGGTTGATGCCCTCCTGCAGGTAGTCCATCTCGTACAGGTGCTCGCGCCAGCGCCGGTCGAGCACCGAGAGCACCACCCGGCGCTCCAGCTCACGGGTGATCTGCTCGCCGAGGGTGGCCTCGCGCTTGTCGTACGCGCCCAGGATGTCCGCGGTCATCTCCTCGACCAGCACCTCGCGGGTGATCGCGGTACGGCCGCCGATCGCCTCCTCGACCTCCTCCAGGGTGATCGAGACCGGGTAGAGCGTGCCGAGCGCGGACCAGAGCTTGTCCAGCTCCCACTCCTCGGCGTAGCCCTCCGCGGTGGCCGCGTCGACGTACGCCGCGACCGTGTCCTCCATCATGTGCCGGACGTGGTCGCGCAGGTCCTCGCCGTCCAGCACCCGGTGCCGCTCGGCGTAGATGACCGAGCGCTGCTTGTTGATCACGTCGTCGTACTTGAGGACGTTCTTGCGGATCTCGAAGTTCTGCTGCTCCAGCTGGCTCTGCGCGGACTGGATCGCCCGGGTGACCATCTTCGACTCGATCGGCACGTCCTCGCCGACGTTCGCCACCGCCAGCACCCGCTCGACGATCTGCGCCTTGAACAGCCGCATCAGGTCGTCGCCGAGGGACAGGTAGAACCGGCTCTCGCCCGGGTCGCCCTGGCGGCCGGCGCGTCCGCGCAGCTGGTTGTCGATCCGCCGCGACTCGTGCCGCTCGGTGCCCAGCACGTACAGGCCGCCGAGCTTCTCGACCTCGTCGTGCTCGGCGGTGACCGCCTTCTTCGCCTTCTCCAGCGCCGCCGGCCAGGCCGCCTCGTACTCCTCCGGCGTCTCGCTGGGGGTCAGGCCGCGCTGGGCCAGCTCGCCCATCGCCAGGTTCTCCGGGTTGCCGCCGAGCATGATGTCGGTGCCGCGGCCGGCCATGTTGGTGGCCACGGTGACCGCGCCCTTGCGCCCGGCCTGCGCGACGATCTGCGCCTCGCGGTCGTGGTACTTCGCGTTGAGCACCTCGTGCGGCACGCCGCGCTTGCGCAGCTGCTGCGAGAGGTATTCGGACTTCTCCACAGAGACCGTGCCGACCAGGATCGGCTGGCCCTCGCCGTTGCGGTGCTCGATGTCGTCGACCACCGCGTTGAACTTGGCCTCTTCCGAGATGTAGATCAGGTCCTGCTGGTCCTGTCGGACCATCGGCTTGTTCGTCGGGATCGGCACCACGCCGAGCTTGTAGATCTGGTGGAACTCGGCCGCCTCGGTCAGCGCGGTACCGGTCATGCCGGCCAGCTTGTCGTACAGGCGGAAGTAGTTCTGCAGGGTGATGGTCGCCAGCGTCTGGTTCTCGTTCTGGATGACCACCCCCTCCTTGGCCTCGATCGCCTGGTGCATGCCCTCGTTGTAGCGGCGGCCGGCCAGCATGCGGCCGGTGTGCTCGTCGACGATCAGGATCTCGCCGTTCATGACCACGTAGTCGCGGTCCTTCTTGAACAGCTCCTTGGCCTTGATCGCGTTCTGCAGGAAGCCGACCAGCGGGGTGTTGACCGACTCGTAGAGGTTGTCGATGCCCAGCAGGTCCTCGACCCGCTCGACGCCGCGCTCCAGCACGCCGACGGTCTTCTTCTTCTCGTCGACCTCGTAGTCGGAGTCCTTGGCCAGCCGGGTGACGATCTTGGAGAAGTCGGTGTACCACTTGGTGGCCTGGTCCGAGGGACCGGAGATGATCAGCGGGGTACGGGCTTCGTCGATCAGGATCGAGTCCACCTCGTCGACGCAGGCGAAGAAGTGCCCGCGCTGCACCAGTTCGTCGCGCGACCACGCCATGTTGTCGCGCAGGTAGTCGAACCCGAACTCGTTGTTGGTGCCGTAGGTGATGTCCGCGCCGTAGGCGACCCGGCGCTGCGCCGGGGTCATGTTGGCCAGGATCACGCCGACCTCGAGGCCCAGGAAGCGGTGGATTCGTCCCATCCACTCCGAGTCGCGCTCGGCCAGGTAGTCGTTGGTGGTGACCAGGTGCACGCCCTCGCCGGCCAGCGCGTTGAGGTACGCCGGCAGCGTGCCGACCAGGGTCTTGCCCTCGCCGGTGCGCATCTCGGCGATGTTGCCCATGTGCAGGGCCGCACCGCCCATCAGCTGCACGTCGTAGGGGCGCTGGCCGATGGTGCGCTTGGCGGCCTCGCGCACGACGGCGAAGGACTCCCACATCAGGTCGTCGAGCGACTCGCCGTCCTTGAACCGCTCCTTGAACTTGTCGGTTTCGGCGCGCAGCTCCGCGTCGGAGAGGTCGACGTAGTCTTCCTCAAGCATGTTCACGGTCTCGGCCGTCTTGGCCAGCTTGCGAAGGATCTTCCCTTCGCCCGCGCGCAAGACCTTGTCGAAGAGGGCAGGCACTTTGGGAACGGCTCCTTGAACTGACAGCTGGGCGTGGACGGCCAGGCCACTCGGGCGGGCGGCAGCCCACCCCGGCCGATATCCCATCGTAAGCGACCGCGCCTGTCCAAAGACAGTGCCCAGTCGTGGTCGATGGCCTTTCAAAGGCACTTCACAGCAATTCGGCGCCGCCGGGAGGCCGCCGGGAAGCCTTTCGGAGGGTTTTGGATCCGTCCTAGACCAGCGACAGGGCGATGCCGTCCAAAATGTCGTGCTCGGAGACGACGACCTCGGCCAGGCCGAGCCGGTCGACGATCCGGGCCAGGATGAGCGCCCCGGCGGCGATGACGTCGACGCGGCCGGGGTGGATGGCCTTGTCGGCGGCTCGCTGAGCGCGGCCGGCGGCCAGCAGTTCGTCGGCGACGCGGCGCACGGTCGGCGCCGACAGGCGTGAAAGATGCACGCGCTCGCGGTCGTACTGGGTCAGGCCGAGCGAGATGGCGGCGATGGTGGTGACCGATCCGGCCACCCCGACCAGGGTCCCGGCCAGGTCGATCGGCACGAGCGCGGCCGCCTGCGCGATGCCGGCGTCGATGTCGGCGGTCGCGGCGGCGATCTGCCCGGCGCTCGGCGGGTCCTGGGCGAAGTGACGCTCCGTCAGCCGCACGCTGCCGATGTCCACCGAGTGGGCCGCCTGCACGGCGCGGTCGCCGAGTACGAACTCGGTCGAGCCGCCGCCGATGTCGATGACGAGGTACGGCGTGGCGTGGCTCCCGCCGGAGGCCGCGACCGCGCGGGTCGCGCCCGTGAAGGAGAGCGCGGCCTCCTCGTCGCCGGTGATCACCTCGGGTTCGACGCCGAGCCGGGCGCGGACGCCGTCGAAGAACTCGTCGCGGTTGGCCGCGTCGCGGGTCGCGCTGGTGGCGACGAAGCGGACGCGCGCGGCGCCGAGGCTGCGGATCTGCGCGGCGTAGTCGTCGCAGGCCGCGAACGTGCGCTGCAGGGCTTCAGGGGCCAGCCGTCCGGTGGCGTCCACGCCCTGGCCGAGTCGGACGATCTCCATCCGGCGCACCAGCTCGTGCTCGGCGGCGCCGGAACCGTCCTTCCCGGCCGGGTCGAGGTCGGTGACGAGCAGGCGGATCGAGTTCGTACCGCAGTCGATCGCGGCGACGCGGGTGCTCATGGCCGGCTCCTCAATGGGGGTTGGATTGCGCCGGGTCGGCGGCCGCGTCGGCGCTCTCATCGGCGCCCTTACCGGCGCCCTTACCGGCGACCGGGACGCACGGCCCGCCGCGCCACCACTCGGGCAGCAGCGCCAGTGCCTCGTCACCGAACGGATTCACGCCGGGACCGGCGGCGAGCGCGTGACCGACCAGCGCGTGCAGGCACTTGACCCGGTCGGGCATGCCGCCGGCGCTCGGGAAGCCGTCGAGCACGTCGATGGCGTCGCGCTTCGCGACGTAGTCCGCGTGGGCCGCGCGGTACGCCGCAGCCAGCTCGGGGTCCGTTTCGAGGCGCTTGGTCATCTCCGCCATCAGACCACCGCCTTCGAGCGTGCCGATCGCCGAGGCCGCGCGTGGACAGGTGAGGTAGTAGAGCGTCGGGAAGGGGCTGCCGTCGGGCAGGCGCGGCGCGGTCTCGACCACGTCCGGATTGCCGCAAGGGCAGCGGTGCGCGACGGCGCGCAGGCCGCGCGGTTCCCGGCCCAGCTGTGCCTTGACCGCCTCGATGTCCGACTCATCCATGCCGCTCACGCTCACACGCTACCGGTTGGCGGACACACGCTCGTCCGCGTGCGTGCCTACTTCGTCGGCGAGGGCGACGCCTTGGACGACGGCGTCGACTGTGGCGACGCGGACGGCGGCGTCGATGCCTGAGGCGACTTGACCGTGCCCCACAGCTTGTCGTACCAGGCCCGCTCGCCCGGTGTCGGGATACCGAGCGGTTCGGGGCTGGCGGACGGGTTCGGCACGATGAAGCCGGTCTCGCCGGGACGCACGTAGTGCAGTTGCTCGCGGGCCTGGATGCCGACGTACGCCGGGTCGTTCCACCTCGCCAGCTCGGTCTGCAGCGAGGCGACCTGCTTGGCGGTGTCGTCGTTCTGGCGCTGCAGATTGGAGATCTGCGAGCGCTGCGCGAGGTACTGCCGCAGCGGGTAGGCGACCGTGACCATCACGGCGCACAGCGCGAGGGCCAGCAGGCCGGCCCGGCCGGTGAACCGGTTGCGCGAGGGCTTGCGGCCCGGCTTCGCCGCGCGCGTACCCGCACCGGGGCCGCCTGACGTGCCGTCAGCCATCTTCCCCGCGCTCCCTCCCGATACCGGGCCGCCGATACTGCACTGCGCCGCGTCTTGTTGGGCCGCATCTTCTGGGCCGCGCTGTTCACGCACGGCGCACCGCGTGCGGCGCCGGCCTGGAAACGCAAGTGGCGCGCCTCGCCGTATCCGCGCCGCCCTAAGACAGCCGCGGCCACAGCGGGCGCGCCCCCAGACTAGAACTCTTAAGCCGTGAAGCGCGGGAACGCGCCGCGCCCGGCGTAGCGGGCCGCGTCGTCCAGCTCCTCCTCGATGCGCAGCAGCTGGTTGTACGTGGCCACCCGGTCGGTGCGGGCCGGCGCGCCGGACTTGATCTGGCCGACGTCGGTGGCCACCGCGAGGTCCGCGATGGTGGTGTCCTCGGTCTCGCCGGAGCGGTGGCTCATCATGCAGCGGTAGCCGGAGCGGTGGGCCAGCGAGACCGCGTCGAAGGTCTCGGTGAGCGTGCCGATCTGGTTGACCTTGACCAGCAGCGCGTTGGCCTGGCCGCCGGAGATGCCCTTCTGCAGCCGCTCCGGGTTGGTGACGAACAGGTCGTCGCCGACCAGCTGGACCTTGCCGCC
>JBOHCW010000422.1:0-7445 GCA_050725375.1 Actinocrinis sp.
CCACCTGGCGGCTGACGAAGAACGGGGTCAGGTGCCGCACGATGTCGGCGAACGGGGTGGTGCGCGACATCAGGTAGTTCTCGTGGGAGCCGTAGGAGGCGCCCTTGTTGTCCGTGTTGTTCTTGTACAGGTTGATCGGCAGCGAGCCGGGCACGGTGGCGGCGTGCCGGGCCGCCTCGGCCATGATCCACTCGCCGGCCTTGTCCCAGACCACCGCGTCGCGCGGGTTGGTGACCTCGGGGGTGGAGTACTCGGGGTGCGCGTGGTCGACGTACAGCCGGGCGCCGTTGGTCAGGATGACGTTGGCCAGCCCCGAGTCGTCGTCGGTCAGCTGGCTCGCGTCGGCCAGTTCCCGCGCCAGGTCGAAGCCCCGGGCGTCGCGCAGCGGGTTCTCCTCCTCGAAGTCCCAGCGCGCCCGCCGCGCGCGGTGCATGGCGGTCGCGTAGGCGTTGACGATCTGGGAGGAGGTGAGCATCGCGTTGGCGTTCGGATGCCCCGGGACCGAGATCCCGTACTCCGTCTCGCTGCCCATCACTCGCTGTACGCTCATGACGACAAGCCTAAGCCGCGAGGGCGGCGATCGGGACCAAGTACGGGCACGAGTTCTCCCCGGATAGGGCCGCCGGCGCGGGACGCCCTGGTCCCGCGCCGGCAACGGAAGTGACACTGCGCACGGGCGGCCGCTACAGGTACTGCCCGGTGTTGCTGACGGTGTCGATGGACCGACCGGTCTCAGCACCCTTCTTCCCGGACACCAGCGTGCGGATGAACACGATCCGCTCGCCCTTCTTGCCCGAGATGCGCGCCCAGTCGTCCGGGTTGGTGGTGTTGGGCAGGTCCTCGTTCTCCTTGAACTCGTCGACGCAGGCGCCCAGCAGGTGGGAGACCCGCAGGCCCTTCTGCCCGTGGTCCAGGAAGTCCTTGATCGCCGACTTCTTGGCCCGGTCCACGATGTTCTGGATCATCGCGCCGGAGTTGAAGTCCTTGAAGTACAGGACCTCCTTGTCCCCGTTGGCGTAGGTGACCTCCAGGAAGCGGTTCTCGTCGGTCTCCGAGTACATCCGCTCCACGGTGCTCTGGATCATCGCGTTCACGCACGAGCCCTCGTCGCCGCCGTGCTCCTTGACGTCGTCCGGGTGCAGCGGCAGCGTGGTGGTCACGTACTTGGAGAAGATGTCCTTGGCCGCCTCGGCGTCCGGACGCTCGATCTTGATCTTGACGTCGAGCCGGCCGGGCCGCAGGATCGCCGGGTCGATCATGTCCTCGCGGTTGGAGGCGCCGATGACGATGACGTTCTCCAGGCCCTCGACGCCGTCGATCTCGCTCAGCAGCTGGGGCACGATGGTGTTCTCCACATCGGAGGACACCCCCGAGCCGCGGGTGCGGAACAGCGAGTCCATCTCGTCGAAGAACACGATGACCGGGGTGCCCTCGCTGGCCTTCTCGCGCGCTCGCTGGAAGACCAGGCGGATGTGCCGCTCGGTCTCGCCGACGTACTTGTTGAGCAGCTCGGGGCCCTTGATGTTCAGGAAGTAGCTCTTGCCCTTGTCCTGCCCGTTGATCTCGGCGACCTTCTTGGCCAGCGAGTTGGCCACCGCCTTGGCGATCAAGGTCTTGCCACAACCGGGAGGGCCGTAGAGCAGTACGCCCTTGGGTGGGCGCAGCTCGTACTCGCGGAACAGGTCGGCGTGCAGGAACGGCAGTTCGACGGCGTCCCGGATCTGCTCGATCTGTCCCCGCAGACCGCCGATCTTCGCGTAGTCGATGTCCGGGACCTCTTCGAGGACCAGTTCCTCGACCTCGGACTTGGGCACCCGCTCGTACACGTAGCCGGAGCGCGGTTCGAGCAGCAGCGCGTCGCCGGCCCGGATCACCTGGTCCAGCAGCGGCTCGGCGAGGCGCACCACGCGCTCCTCGTCGGTGTGCCCGACGACCAGGGCCCGCTCGCCGTCCTCCAGGATCTCCTTGAGCGTGACGATCTCGCCGACGCGCTCGAAGCCGTAGCCGGCCACGACGTTGAGCGCCTCGTTGAGCATGACCTCCTGGCCGGGGCGCAGCTCGGACAGCTCGATGTTGGGGGTGACGGTCACCCGCAGCTTGCGCCCGCCGGTGAAGATGTCGGCGGTGCCGTCCTCGTTGGCCTCCAGGAAGACCCCGAAGCCGGACGGGGGCTGGGCGAGCCGGTCGATCTCCTCCTTGAGCGCGACGATCTGGTCGCGCGCGTCGCGCAGGGTGGCCACCAGGCGCTCGTTCTGGGCCGTGAGGCCCGCGACCGTGGCCTGCAGCTCGCCGACGCGTTCTTCGAGCGCGCGACCGCCGCGCGGCGCCTCTGCCAGGCGCCGCCGCAGCACGGCGATCTCCTGTTCGAGGTAGGCCACCTGGGCCATCGGGTCGGCATCGGGGCCGACCGGTCCGCCACCTCGGCCGGACCGGGATCCGGGAGCGCGCAGGGGCTTGTCGTCTTCGTGGGCTGGCACGGTCCTCACCTCCTCGCGGAGTGTTGCGACGTTACGACCCTACCTGGAGCTTGCCCGGGCCGAACCGGGGACTCGCTCGCGGCCGGGCCGCCGGATTCTTCCGGGAGACCCGGTGGCACGGCCGCCACCTCGCCGGTCTCCCGCGTGGTCGGCAACACTGCCATCATCACGATTCCCCCTTCAGTGCTCGTTCATGTGGCACGGCGGGCACCCGTTCGGATCAGTGCGCCGGTGGTTCGCCGGGCGTGATCGGTAGCGGGACTCGATCATTACTCCCCCGTCCTCGGACTGTCCATGCTTATTCGGCGCGGCCACCATCCCTAGGCGACACGCGGATATCTCCCGTGCGGTTCGACTTGTTAAGGTCGCTTGGTAACTCACAACGCGATGGGGATGGTTGGCGTTCCGATGAGCGGCGAACAGTTGGAAGTTTGGATCGACCAGGATCTGTGCACGGGTGACGGCCTGTGCGCCCAGTACGCCGCCGATGTGTTCGAACTCGACATCGACGGCCTGGCCTACGTCAAGGACGGCGGCGGCGAGTTGCGTACCGCGCCGGGCGCGCGAGTGCCGGTCCCGGGCGATCTGGTGCTGAATGTGATCGACTCGGCGAAGGAATGCCCCGGCGACTGTATTCACGTGCGCCGGATGAGCGACGGCGTCATGGTCGCCGGTCCGGACGCGGAGTAGCGCAGTAACCGCTTTAGCGACGGCTTAGCCGCGCGCCGGCGTTCGCTACAAGCGGACAGCCGGAGGTGTGTGTCAATGCGCACACTGTCCGTGCGCACCGTCCGTGCGCACCGTCCTTATCTGCCGCCGCAGTCGGCGCGGACGGCGTCAGTTGCGTAGCGACGCTTAGGGCAGGTCGCCGCGGCGGGCCAGACGGGCCTCACGGGCGGCGGCCAGCGCCTCACGGTCCTCGCCGGCGCTCTCCGGCGACCACTGGTCGTCCAGGTCGGCGCCCTTGGCCGGGCGGCGGCGGCGCGGCGGGAGGTCGACGCCGTCGGCGATCCGCCGCGCGGTGACCAGGAATCCGGTGTGGCCGACCATGCGGTGGTCGGGGCGCACGGCCAGGCCCTCGACGTGCCACGTGCGCAGCAGGGTCTCGGTCGAGGCGGGCTCGGCGAAGCGGCCGTGCTCGCGGATCGTCTCGACGGTGCGCGACAGCTGCGTGGTGGTGGCCACGTAGCAGATCAGCACGCCGCCGGGCGCGAGCACCTTGGCGGCCGGGTCGACGCACTCCCACGGCGCGAGCATGTCGAGCACGACCCGGTCCACCTCGTCCGGCTGGATCGAGGAGGCCAGGTCGCCGACGGTGAGCGTCCAGGCGGGGTGGTCGGCGCCGAAGAAGTTGCGCACGTTCTTGGCGGCGATCCTCGCGAAGTCCTCGCGCCGCTCGTAGGAGTGCACCGAGCCGCTGTCGCCGACCGCCCGCAGCAGCGAGCAGGTCAGGGCGCCGGAGCCGACCCCGGCTTCCAGGACGCGCGCGCCGGGGAAGACGTCGGCCAGCGCGACGATCTGCGCGGAGTCCTTGGGGTAGACCACGGCCGCGCCGCGCGGCATCGACAGCACGTAGTCGGCCAGCAGGGGGCGCAGCGCGAGGTAGTCCATGCCGCCGGATGAACGCACCAGGCTGCCTTCGGGGCGCCCGATCAGCGCGTCGTGCTCGAAGGAACCCTTGTGAGTGTGGAACTGCTTGCCCGGCTGGAGCGGGAACGTGTTGTGCCGGCCCTTGGTGTCGGTCAGCTGGACCAGGTCGCCGGGCTTGAACGGGCCGCGTCGGTGGTCGGTTCCGTGCGGTGCGCTGGGGGTTTCACTCACGCGGGGGATTCTACCTGCGGGATCACCGGCCCACGGCCAGGATCAGGGTCCTGATGCCGGCGTGGGTCCCCGTCGTCAGGAGCCGTGCAGGAAGGCGTGCTCGACGTCGGCGGCGGCCAGCACGCCGTAGATCGAGCCGCCCGGCTCGGTGACCAGGTATTCGGGCGCGGGCGCGGCGCGCAGCGCGGCCAGCAGGCTTTCGCCGCCGAGGTCCGTAGTCAGCGTCATGCCTGGACGCAGCGAGCGCGCAAGACTGCCGACCTCGACCCACGGGTGCCGGTCGAGCTTCACGTCCGCCACGGACGCCTCATTCACGATCGCGGTGGGTCTGCCCTCATGGTCGACGACCACCACAGCGCGCGCACCCGCGGACGCGGCACGCCGCAGCGCCTCAGACAGCGGCAGATCCGCGGCGACCGGGATGGCGCGGCGGGTCAGCGCGCGCGCCTGGAGGCGCGGGATGCGGTCGCGCAGCCGGGCGACGGTCAGCGACTGGCTCGCGCCGATCCAGATGAAGGACGCGATGAACGCCGCCCACATGATCGTGTACAGGTCGGCGCCGGTGTTGGACGCGTTGCGGCCCTGCCAGATCGAGGCGAACAGCACCGCGACGGCGAGCGCGCGCCCGGTCCAGGCGGCCGCGATCGTGCCGTTCATCGCCTTCTTGGTCACCGCCCACACCAGCGAGCGCAGCACCCGCCCGCCGTCCAGGGGCAGGCCGGGCAGCATGTTGAACACGCCGACCACCAGGTTCGCGGTCCACACCGCGAAGACCAGGTAGATGGCGACCAGCAGGGCGGTCGGCGAGCTGTCGGTGGTGGACGGCAGCGCCTCCCAGACGCCCCAGAAGATCGCGGCCAGCAGGAAGGAGAGGGCGGGCCCGGCCACCGCCACGGCGAACTCCTGGCCGGGCGAGTCCGGCTCGCGCTCGATCTCGGAGACGCCGCCGAGGAAGTAGATCACGATGCGGCGCACCGGCAGCCCGAAGTGCTTGGCCACCACCGAATGGGCCAGTTCGTGCAGCAGCACGGACAGGTACAGCAGCACCGCGAAGCTGAAGGCCACCACGTAGCGACCGCCGCCGAGCCGGTCGCCGAGCCGGGTGTGGTCGAACTGGCCGCCGAAGTAGATCGTGATGAAGGCGGCGATCAGGAACCAGGTGGGCGAGACGACGATCGGGATGCCGAAGGGGCGGCCCATGGCCAGTCCGCCGCCCGAGGGCCGCTGGTCTGGCGGGGGCGGTGGCTGCTGCGGGGTGCCGCCGGGCGCGCCCTCGTTCGGATTCGTGTCGCTCACATACGCGATGCTACGTGGATACGGCGGCGTGGGCGGTGCGGGGCCGGTCGGGGGCGGGTTCGTCTGTGTTCTGAGCCGTGCCGCGCGGGATTGTCGGTGCTCGGGGCTAGGGTTCGACCATGGACAGCGCGGTGGGGACCGATCCGGTCACGCAGGCTCGCCCGGCCGATCCGGTCGCCGGGTCCGGCACGGCCGACGGGAGCGCCGAGCCGGGCGCGGCCGGGCCGATCTCCTTCGACGACGCGGGGCCGGGCGAGCTGTTCCACGTGGACGCGCCGGTGCGGCTGCACTCGCAGATCTCGCCGTCGCGGGCCGGCGACTTCATGCAGTGCCCGCTGCTGTTCCGGCTGCGCGTGGTGGACCGGCTGCCCGAGCCGCCGAGCCCGGCGGCCGCGCGTGGCACGCTGGTGCACGCGGTGCTGGAGCGGCTGTTCGACCTGCCCGCCGGCGGCCGCACGCCGGACGAGGCGGCCGCGCTGCTGCGTCCGGAGTGGGACAGGCTGCTGGTCAAGGAGCCCGGGCTGGGCGCCATGTTCGACTCGCCGCAGGAGCTGGCCGAGTGGCTGGCCTCGGCGAAGTCGCTGCTCGGCCGCTACTTCACGCTGGAGGACCCGAACCGGCTGGAGCCGGCCGAGCGGGAGCTGTTCGTGCGCACGGTCGTCGGCGAGGGCGAGGAGCGGCTCGTGCTGCGCGGCGTGGTCGACCGGCTCGACGTGGCGCCGAACGGGCTGCTGCGGGTGGTGGACTACAAGACCGGGAAGCGGCCGCCGGCCGGTTTCGAGTCGAAGAACCTGTTCCAGATGAAGTTCTGCGCGCTGGTGCTGTGGCGGCTGCGCGGCGTGGTGCCCAAGCGGCTGCAGCTGATCTTCCTGGGCAGCGGCGACGTGCTGACCTACGACCCGGACGAGCGGGACCTGCGGGTCGTGGAACAGAAGATCACCGCCGTCTGGCAGGCGATCCGCGACGCCGCGCGCACGCGGCAGTGGCCGCCGAGCCCGTCGCGGCTGTGCGACTGGTGCTCGTTCAAGGAGATCTGCCCGGCGCACGGCGGCGAGGCCCCGCCCGCCCCGGAGGTGGAGTTCCTGCCCGCCGCGTGACAATGCCCGGTCGGCCCGACGGCGTATCAGCCTGACGCCGCGTCAGGCGAACAGGCCGCGCAGGAAGCCGAGGTTCACCTCGGCCAGCGATCCGGCGAGCGTGATCAGCGGGTGCGGGGCGATCGGCGCGGCGTGCGGGATGGCGACCACCCGGCAGCCGGCCGCGGCGCCGGAGCGTGAGCCGTTCGGCGAGTCCTCGATCACGACGCACCGCGCCGGGTCCACGCCGAGCCGCCGGGCCGCGGTCAGGTACGGCTCGGGGTCCGGCTTGCCGCGCAGCACGTCGTCCCCCGAGACGGTCAGCCGGAACCGGTCGGCTCCGATGGAGCCCAGGCTCGCCTCGACGATACGCCGCGAGGAGGCGGTGACCAGCGCGGCCGGGACGCCCGCGGCGTCGATCTCGGTGAACAGCTCCTTGGCCCCGGCCACCAGCTCGACCCCGGCGCCGAGCCGCTCGGCCATAGCGTCCTCGATCCGCCGGTTGAGCTGCTGCGGGGACAGCGGCACGCCGCTGACCTCCAGCAGATAGCGCACGGCCACGTCGTTGGGCTGGCCGAGCACGTTGACCCAGTGCTCGCGGGCGAGTTCGTACCCGTACTCGGCCAGGATGGCGATCTCGGTCTCGAACCAGATCGGCTCGGAGTCGATCAGGGTGCCGTCCATGTCGAACAGGACGGCGTCGGGCGGTGTCGGCAAGGTTCGCTTTCCGGTCGGTCACCTGCGCGCGCGGAGCGGGCCGTCCAACGTGTGACGG
>JBOHCW010000423.1:0-3301 GCA_050725375.1 Actinocrinis sp.
GACCGGGGTCGGCCCCGATCCGCTCGGCCGCCTCGCCTCGGCGGCCGGCCACCGGGACGCGGACACCTGGTGGGAGGACGTGGTCGAGCACCGCGTCGCGGACGCGCGCGACCCGCTCGCCGCGTTCGACGCGATCGCCGACGCGATGGCCGCCGTCCGGGAGAACGAGCCGGCCGAGCCGCGTGACGCGCTGCGTGAGGCACACATGCGCACGGTCCTTCGCGCGGCGCTCGCCGAGGGCGTGCAGCGCGTCGCAGTAGTCTGCGGCGCGTACCACGTGCCCGCGCTGTCAGGCATCGAAGACGGCCGCGACGCCAAGGCGCCGAGCGCCGCCGCGGACCGCAGGCTGCTGGCCGCGATCCCCAAGCGCACCAAGGCGACCGCCGCCGCGCTCACCTGGGTCCCGTGGACGCACAGCCGGCTGTCGTACCACTCCGGCTACGGCGCCGGGATCAACTCGCCCGGCTGGTACCGGCACCTGTTCGAGACCGAGGACCACGTCACGGAACGCTGGCTCACCTCGGTCGCCGAGCTGCTGCGGGCCGAGCGCCACCCGGTCTCCTCCGCGCACCTGATCGAGGCGACCCGGCTGGCCCAGTCGCTGGCCGCGCTGCGCGGCCGCCCGGTGCCCGGCCTGGCCGAGCTGACCGAGGCGACGGTGTCCGTGCTCTGCGAAGGGCGCGACGAGCCGCTGCGGCTGATCGCCCGGGAACTGGTGGTCGGCGAGACGCTCGGCTCGGTGCCCTCCGGCGTGCCGACCGTGCCGCTGGCCGCCGACCTGACGCGCGAGGCCAAGCGGCTGCGGCTGCCCAAGGCCGCCACCGAGAAGCAGTACGACCTGGACCTGCGCAACCCGAACGACCTGGACCGCTCGAAGCTGTTCCACCGGCTCGGACTGCTCGGGGTGGACTGGGCCGTCGGCGTCGGCTCACGCTCGACCGGCACCTTCCGCGAGTCCTGGCAGGTGGCCTGGGAGCCGGTCTTCGAGGTCAGGCTGGTCGAGGCCGCGGTATGGGGCACCACCGTCGCGTCGGCCGCCACCGCGAGGGCGCTGGAGAGCGCCGAGCAGACCGAGACGCTCGGCTCGCTGACCGTGCTGGTCGAGCGCTGCCTGACCGCCGACCTGCCCGACGCGGTCGACCCGCTGATCGCGCGCGTGCAGAACCGCGCCGCGCTGGACACCGACATCGCCGACCTGGCCACCGCGCTGCCGCCGCTCGCCAACATCCTGCGCTACGGCGACGTGCGCGCCACCCGCGTCGAGGGCCTGACCACGGTGGTCGAGGGCATCGCGGTGCGCATCGCGATCGGCCTGCCCTCGGCGTGCGTCGGCGTGGACGACGACGCGGCCCGCGCGCTGGCCCCCGCGCTCGGCCGGGTGCACGCCGCGATCCAGACCCTTGACGACGACGCGATCCGCGAGCCGTGGCTCCAGGCGCTGCGCCAGGTCGCCGGCCTCGACGGCGCGGGCGCGAACGGACTGCTGGTCGGCCGGGCGACCCGGCTGCTGCGCGACGCCGGCGCGTTCGACGCCGGCGACGTGGCGGCGCGGATGGGACGCGCACTGTCCCGCGGCACCGAACCGGCGGCGGCGGCCGGCTGGCTGGAGGGCTTCCTGGCCGGCACCGGGCTCGTCCTCGCCCATGACAAAACCCTGCTGCGCCTGCTGGACCAGTGGCTCGGCGTGCTCGACGCCGACCGCTTCGAACAGGTGCTGCCGCTGCTGCGCCGTACCTTCGCCACCTTCGCCGCGCCGGAGCGGCGCACCATCGGCCAGCGCGCCGCGAACCTGAGCGTGCCCGAAGACGCGGCGTCGCTCGCGGCCGGTCCCGCGCTGCCGGCCGGTATCTCAGCAGGCTGGGTCGCCGACGCGCTGCCGGCCGTGCACCTGCTGCTGACCGGCGGCACCCTCGAAGACGCCCCATCGACCCGCGACGTTCTGGAGCCGACCTCGTGACCGCGCCCGCACCGTCCTTCGCCGAGAACGCGGACAACACCCCCGCCGAGCCGGAGCGCCTGCGCCGCTGGCGGCTCGTGCTCGGCGGCGACGCGTCCGGCTCCCTCGGCGGGCTCAGCGGCCGGGACGAGCGGATCGACAACGCGCTCGACGCCCTGTACGCGGCGGCCAACAGCGGCTCCGGCACGCGCCCGGCCGGTGTTTCCGCCGACCGCAGCGGCGGCCTGCAGGCGTCCGCGCCGAACGTCGCGCGCTGGCTCGGCGACATCCGCGAGTTCTTCCCCAGCTCCGTCGTGCAGATCATGCAGCGCGACGCGGTCGACCGGCTGCACCTGCGCCAACTGCTGCTCGAACCCGAACTGCTCGAGGCGGTGGAGCCGGACGTGCACCTGGTCGGCACCCTGCTCTCGCTCAACAGGCTGATGCCCGAGGAGACGAAGCGGACCGCGCGCCAGGTCGTGCGCACAGTGGTGGGGGACCTGGAGAACCAGCTGGCGCAGGGTTTCCGGGCCGCGGTCAGCGGCGCGCTCAACCGCGCCGCGCGCACCAACCGTCCCCAGCCGCGCGACATCGACTGGAACCGCACGATCCGGGCCAATCTGAAGCACTATCAGCCGCAGTACCGCACCATCGTGCCCGAGCGCCTGGTCGGCTACGCGCGCGCGGCCAAGACCGTCAAGCGCGACGTCGTGCTGGCCGTCGACCAGTCCGGCTCGATGGCCGCCTCGGTCGTGTACGCCTCGCTGTTCGGCGCCGTGCTCGCCTCGATGAAGGCGCTCAAGACCTCGCTGGTGGTCTTCGACACCGCCGTGGTCGACCTGACGCCGCTGCTGGACGATCCGGTCGACGTGCTGTTCGGCACCCAGCTCGGCGGCGGCACCGACATCAACCGGGCCATCGCCTACGGCCAGTCGCTGATCACCCGGCCCGGCGACTCGATCTTCGTGCTCATCTCAGACCTCTACGAGGGCGGGGTGCGCGACGAAATGCTGCGGCGGATCGCCGAGATGACTGCCGCGGGCGTGCAGTGCATCGTGCTGCTCGCGCTGTCCGACGAAGGCGCGCCGTCGTACGACCAGCGCAACGCGGCCGCGCTCGCCGAACTCGGCGTGCCCGCGTTCGCCTGCACGCCCGACCGGTTCGGCCCGCTGATGGCCGCCGCGATCGAGCGGCGCGATCTGTCGCAGTTCGCGGCGACCGCCTGACCCGCCCCGGTCCGGGGGCGGGCGGGCGCGACGGTTGACGCGAGCACGCCTCTTCCGTGGAACTCGGTTTGGTCGCTACTGTCGCGGATTATGTCGACGCCTCCTCAAGACCCGAATACGGGCGTGCCCGGCGGCTGGC
>JBOHCW010000424.1:0-2875 GCA_050725375.1 Actinocrinis sp.
GCAGCCCCAGCAGCAGCGCCTGGCGCACCTGCCCGACGATCTGCAGGTACGGCGCGATCCCGGAGTGTGCGTCGAGGTGGAACTCGATCACGCTAACTCCCATTCCACTAGGTCACTAGTAGAATAAGATGCCATGGGCCGCCCGCTGTCAACCCCGCACGAGATCTCGCGGCGCGCGGACAGAGCACCGCGCCCGACCGGCGGTTGGATCTGCGGACGCCGTGTGAGCCCCGAAACGGGACTGACCGCCCGCCGAAACGGGGGCATGGCACGGTCCCGGCCAGCCCTTGGCGGGCGCGCCGGGACCGTCGGGCCGATCAGGACAGCTTGATCAGCCGCCACTGCTGGTTGGCGCCGCCGTTGGTGTCCCACTCGACCACCGCGGCGCCGTTCGAGGTCGACTGGCCGCTGACGTCGGCGAGCAGGCCGCTGGTGCGGTTGGTGAGGGTGGAGCAGCCGTTGTCCGCCGGCGCGATGAGCCACTGCTGGTTGCCGCCGCCGTTAGCGGTCCACTGCACCAGCTGCGTGCCCTCCACCGTGGTCAGGTTCGGGTCGTCGAGCAGCTTGCCGCTGTTGGCGTCGGCCAGCGTGTAGTAGCCGCCGCCGGCCGCGGTGACCAGCCACTGCTGGTTCGTGCCGCCGTGATAAGGCCACTGAATCACCAGGCCGCCGTCGGCGGTCGAGCCGGCGGTGACGTCGAGCGCCTGGCCGCTGTTGCAGTTCGCGAGCTCGTAGGTGCCCGACAGCGTCGTCGAGGCGCCCGCGGTGACGGTCAGGTTGTCGAACTGGGTGTTGAACCAGCCGTTCTGGCCGTAGCCGACCTGGCCGGAGCCGTACGACGAGTCCGTCGCCGAGCCCACGGCGCGCCCGTCGATACTCGCGGTGATCACTGAACCGGCGAACGCGAGCGAGAGGCGGTGCCAGCTTCCGGTGCCGAGCGCCGCGACCGTGCCCGACGTCAGGGTGCTGAGGGTACCGGCGGTCGTGTTCTTGACGATCGACCAGGCGCCGGTATCGGAGACTTGCAGATAGTAGGCGTCGATGCCGGAGACGTTGAAGCCGCGCTGTTCGCCGACCCGGCCCATCAGCTGCACCGCGCCCGCGTGTTCGAGCAGCACGTCGGAGGAGACGGTGTAGTTCGCCCACGACGTGTCGCCGAGCAGCGTGTACGGGTTGCTCGCCGTGTCCCAGCTGATCGGGGCGCTCGGCGCCATCTGCCGCTCACAGCGCCCTGACCTGCCGCCGCCGCACGCCACGGTCTCCCACGAGCCGTTCTGGTCCGCGAGGTACTTCGCCTCGGTGCCGAGCGCGTTCGCGTCGAAGTTGTCCGAGTACGGCAGGGCCATCGCGGCGCGCGCCGGACCGGTCGCCGAGCCGCGGCCCTGCCCGGTGGTCGTCGTCAGGGTATAGACATAACCCGGCTGGAGGGTGAGGGTGAACGACCCGCCGCCCGGGGTGATGTCAGCGCTGTGATTGAGATAGTCGCTCTGATTCGGCGACGCGAAGTCGCTCGCCCAGACGTGGACCGTGCCCGTACTCAGGCCGCCGGAGACGTTGTACGTGACGCTCTGCGCAGCGGTGGCGTCGAGGGTCTCGACCACCGAGCTCCAGTTCGCGCTCGACGGATCGTGCAGCGTGACGTAGCTGCCGTTGGCCCGGTTGCCGCCGAGGTAGCCGCTGGCCGAGTCGAGGTACCGCCAGCCGGGCTGCGTGAACTGGGTCGTGTGTGCCGTCGCCCACACGCTCTTTCCGATCGTGTACGCGCCCGACCAGGGCTGTTCGGCGACGGCCAGGCCGGTCATGTCGTACGGCAGGTTCGGGTACACGGCGGCGGCCAGCGGCCAGTTGATGTACGCGGTCATCTTCGCGTCGATGTAGCCGCGGTTGATCGCCCGCGCGACCGGGGCCGCACCGGTGTTGTAGTCCTCTGATCCGTTCTCGCTCGCCCACAGCTGCTTGCCGGTCGCCAGCGCGTTCGACGTCGTCGAGCACGTGGTCATCGCGGACTCGTAGCTGCACGGGTAGTGCGCGCCGACGACGTCGATCGAGGCAGCGAACGCCGGGTCGCCGACCATGGCGTCGGCGATACCCCAGCCGGAGTCGGCGCCGACGACCTTGGTGGCGTAGCCCTTGGCGGCGATCGTCGAATGCAGATTCTCGTACCAGCCCACGTTGTAGTCGCGCTCGTTCCAGCCGCCGAGGTAGTCGATCGCCAGGCCGTCGCCCTTCGCGCAGCCGAGCCAGGACATCAGGTAGTTGATCATGTCCTGCGACCAGAAGTTCCCGCCGCCGATCCAGCCCGGCGCGCCCCAGGCCAGGCCGTAGAGCTTGATGTCCGGGTTGCGCGCCTTCGCCTGCTCCATCAGCCACCACTCGTAGCCGCGCCCGCAGTTCAGGTCGCCCGCGGTGTGCATGTGGCTGGCCTCGGCGCCGTCGGTCGAGTTGGTGTCGCCGCCGATCTCCACCTTCAGGATCTGGAGGTCGGCGCCGTAGCCGGGCTTGAATAGGTAGTCGTAGATCTGCTGCTGCTGCTGCGCGGCCGGGTAGTCGCCCAGCAGCCGGGAGTTGCCGCCCCCGCCGCTGATCGCCCCGATCCCGTCGAACGTCCGTCCGCCCTGGGTGCCGCTGACGGTAATGCTGGCGCTCGCCGCGGCCGCGGCCGGGGCGGTCGCGCTGGTGACCGCGACGGCCCCGGACGCTGCCAGCAGCAGCATCGCCCCGGCAGTGAGGGGCTTGCGGAAAATGGCTCGCCATCTCATGCTCGTGTCCTCCTCATGTCTCAGCTGGCGGTGAAGTCCTGGTTGTTGCCGGGGGCGTTCTTGCACGCCCACTGGTCGAGCTGCTGGCCGGTGTTGCTGGCAGCCCCGGTCACGTC
>JBOHCW010000425.1:0-2966 GCA_050725375.1 Actinocrinis sp.
GCTGCGGGCCTGCACGCGGGATACGCGGCGGGCGTCCCGATCCTTCGCAGGGCCCTGATCGATTTCGGGGCGGGCCTGTCCCCGGCCGGGGAACTTCGCTGGATGTGGCTGGCGAACATCACCGCCATCCGGCTGTGGGACGAGGACCACTGGGACGCGCTGTCCGAGCGCTACGTCCGGCTCGCCCGCGAGAGCGGCGCGCTGAGCGAGCTACCGCTGGCCCTGACCGTGCGCGCGTTCTCGCTGCTGTTCGCCGGCGACCTGGCCGCCGCGGCCTCGCTGGTCGACGAACTGCGGGCGGTCAAGGAGGCGACGGGTGTCGGCCTCGCGCCGTACAGCGCTCTCACCCTGGCCGCCCTGCGCGGCGACGAGGCGAGCGCGGCGGCCCTGGTCGAGGCCACGCTGCAGGACGTCGCCCGGCGCGGCGAGGGGATCGGGGTCACCTTCGCGGAGTGGGCGAACGCCCTGCTGCGCAACGGTCTCGGCCAGTATGACAAGGCGATGGCGGCGGGCCTGCGGGCGACCGAGTACGACCGGGACCTGGCCGGGCTCACCTATTCGCTGATCGAGCTGATCGAGGCGGCCGTGCGCTGCGGGACGGCGCGGGCGGCCAATGCGGCCGTCGCGGCCAAGGCGTACGGACAGCTCACCGAGATGGCCGAGGCCAGCGCCACCGAGTGGCTGCTCGCGGCGCACGCCCGTTGCGGCGCGCTGTTGGCCGAGGGCGAGGAAGCCGAGCGCCTGTATCGCGAATCGATCGCCCGCTTCGGCAAGACGCGTCTGCACGTTGATCTAGCCCGTGCCCACCTCCTCTACGGCGAATGGCTGCGCCGCGAACGGCGCCGCAACGAAGCCCGCGAACACCTGCGCACCGCGCACAACATGCTGGAACGGATGGGCGTCGCCGCGTTCGCGGAGCGGGCCGCCCGCGAGCTGCGGGCCACCGGCGAGACCGCGCGCAAGCGCGACGGCGTGGCGTACTCCGCGGAGCTGACGGCCCAGGAGGCGCAGATCGCCCGCCTGGCCCGCGACGGGCTGTCCAACCCGGAGATCGGCACCCGGCTGTTCATCAGCGCCCACACGGTGCAGTACCACCTGCGCAAGGTCTTCACCAAGCTCGGCATCACCTCGCGCAGCCAGCTCGACCGCGTCCTGCCGGGCGAACCGTCGCCCGTCGCGCACCGGCCCTAGCACTCAGCACCCAGCACTCAACTGTCAGCTGTCACCGTCGACGACCGCGCCGAGGACGTCGTTGAACGCCTCGGTCGAGCTGGGGTGGGTGTAGATCGAGGTGCGCAGGTCGGTGGCGGTGATGCCGTGGCGCATCGCGAGGCCGACGGTGTTGATCAGTTCCTGCGCGTCGATGCTGAGCAGCGCGGCGCCCAGGATCAGGTCGGTGTCCGCGTCGATGACGAACTTCATCAGGCCACGGGTCTCCTCGACCGCGTACGCGCGCGGCATGGCGATGATGTCGGCGACGTTCTGCCGCGCGACCTTGATCCGGCGTCCGGCGGCGCGCGCCTCCTTCGCGGTCATCCCGATCGTGGCCAGCGGCGGGGTCATGAACAGCGTCTGGGGTACCGCGACCCGGTCCGCGGTGGAGCGGCTTCCCTCGCCGGTCAGCTGGTCGAGCACGATGCGGCTGTCGTCGAGCGAGATGTACGTGAACTGAGGTCCGCCGTTGACGTCGCCGAGCGCGAAGATGTGCGGCTGGCTGGTGCGCAGGTACTCGTCGACCTCGACCGCGCCGTTCTTGGCTGTGCGCACGCCCGCCACGTCGAGACCGAGCCCGTTCGTCGCCGGCATCCGTCCGGTGGCGGGCAGGACGGCGTCGACGCTGCGGACCTGTCGCCGGCCGTCCTTCTCGAACACGACGCTCGCCTCGTCGTCGCCGTCCAGGATTTCGAGCAGTCGCGCGTTCGTGACGAACTCGACGCCCTCTTCGGCGAGGATCGCCTCGGCGGCCTCGGCCACGTCGTCGTCCTCGCGCCCGAGGATGCGCGGCGTGGCTTCGAGGACCGTCACGTGCGCGCCGAAACTCTGGTAGATCGCGGCGAACTCCAGTCCGAGGTATCCGCCGCCGATGATCGCCAGCCGCGCGGGCAGCCGGGTGTTCTCGATCATCTCCGTGCTGGTCAGCGCGAACCGGCTGGCGCGCAGCCCCGGGATGTCGGGTACGGTCGGCTCCGACCCGGTGTTGATCAGGACGGTGTCCGCGGACACCGTCACCCGCCCGGCTCCCGTGGCTACGGCCACGGTGTGCGGGTCGACGAACACGGCGCGCCCGGTCAGGACGGTGACCGTCTCGATCCCGCTGAGCCCGTCGTAGTTCCCGATCCGCATGAACTCGCGCACCTGCTGGACCTTCGCCACGGACTGCTCGTAGAACTCCTGCGGGACGTCCTCCGGTCGGCGCTTGCGCGAATGGTGCACCAGGCCCTTGGAGGGCACGCAGCCCACGTTCGGGCAGGTGCCGCCGTACATCCGATCCGACTGCTCGACCACCACCACGGTTTTACCCGACGCGCCCAATGCCGCCGCGGCGCTCTTGCCGCCCTTGCCGAACCCGATCACCAGGACATCGGCGCGCAGGCCGTCGTTCGCATCGTTCATGGCAAACCCCAATCGCATCCGAGCATCGGAGAACCGTCATCGGCCGTCCGCTGGCATCATGCGGCGCGCCGGACGCGCTCGCATCCCCTGGTGCGTAGCCGGGGTGCTAGTGGGACCTCGGCCCGGCTCCGGTCCAGCGCTGCCCGGCGGCGCGGGCCCCACCACGGGATGACTCGGTGGGCGAACGCTCACACCCAGGGGTGAGCGGTGCGCGATACCCGGGGCGGATTACGCAGCGCCGACGCTGCCGCATGCTCGGGTATGGCCCCTGATACGGGTGCCGCTCGCGCACCGGCGCGGGCTGTCGGCGGCGCGGGGCGTTCTCGCGGCGCGGAAGGGACTGCCCGATGGAC
>JBOHCW010000426.1:0-7428 GCA_050725375.1 Actinocrinis sp.
CTGGACGAGGGCACAGACCCGGCGATCGTCGCCAACTGGATCCGCGAAGTCGAAACGGGGCGCCTCGCCATCCAAATCCAAGCACGGCTGCGCACCGCCACCCGCCGCACAGCGAAGACGGCCGACAAGATCAAGATCTACACAAGGCTTGGCCCACGAATGACCCACGACATCAACGCCAACGTTGTCAACGTGACCGCGCAACCACGGGCCAGGATTAACGCACCGTTAGACGACTATGTGCGTAAATACGGCGTCCGAGGGGGGATCATCCCTGTAGGCACCGAATCACTCCCCTGGCCCGCAGCCTGCGTGGATGGATTTTCGGCACTCCCATGTATGTCGGGCGGCGGTGGCCCAGCCGACGATTTCGCGGGTGCACAACTCCAGGAGCACTGCGAGATACACCCAGCCCTCGCCGGTGGCGAACGCGGGTGACGTCGCCGGCTATCTGCAGCCCCGGTTGGTACGCAGTGAAGTTGCGGCGCAGCAGGTGCGGGGCTGGCGAGACCGCGCCGTCCGAGAGTGTGAGCGGCGCTTGCACCTGTTCGTGCTGCGGACGCCGTGTTCGCGCATGACCCGTGCCACTCGCTTGCGGTCGATTACCAGACCTTCTCGGCGCAACGCGACTGCGACACGCGCTGCGCCGCAGGCGCCGGCGCAGTCCGCGTGGATCCTCGCGATCAGTACTGCCACCCGCTGTTCGGCCGTGGCGGCCCACGGCGGCGCCGGGCGGCGCGGTGGGCCGAACGGCGGATTGTGACCGAGTGATCTCGGGTGGTTCATCCTGTTGATCCTTCTGTGGGTACTCCCTTGTACTTCGGGTGGATCAAGGGCTCAGCCGACTGCTACAGGCCGAGGTCGCGCAGGGTCGGGACGGTGCGGCCGACCCAGGCGAGGTCGATGTCCTCGGTCGCTGCCTGTGTGCGTTGAGTGCCGGCGAGGAACCAGAGGTAGTAAGTGGTGTATCCGGGCGCGCTGACCACCGTGTGGTAGCCGGAGGGCATCATCTGCACGGAATGGTCGCGGGCGGTGTAGTTCTCCTCGTAGCCCTCGTCGGTGTAGACGCGGCTGATGCCGAAGCCACCGCCGGGCTTGACGCGGAAGTAGTACATCTCCTCGTGCTGCGCTTCGGCCGGCGGGTTGTCGAACGCGTGCCGGTGCGGCGGGTAGGTGCTCCAATTGCCGGACGGCGTGTAAGTTTCGCCGACGATGAGCCGGTGGGCGGGCAGGTGGGGCTGGGAGATCTCGGTGAGGATCTGGTGGTAAGTGCGGCCGAAGTTCGCCGCGCCCCAACGGCCGGCGGCGACGTGCGCGGGTTCGATGACGTAGGGGTCGACGGCCAGGCCGCTCGGGGCGCTGGGCAGCGCGATTTCCACCGGTCCGGCCGCTTCGACGGTGACCGTGGTGCCGGCGGGGATGTAGACCGAGTGCGGCTTTCCGGAGAAGACGTCGGCGCGTCCGCCCACGTGCGGGAACCTGTGGTCGCCGACGGTGAAGGTGGCCGTTCCGCCGAGTACGACGGCGAGGATCTCGCGATCGCCGGATTCGTGTGACCAGGATTGACCGGCGTCGAGTATCAGCAGGTTGATGTCGAGCAGGCCGCAGGGGTTGACCGGCAGTGTGTTGAGGCCTTGCTCGGTGGGGATCTCGGCGTGGTACCGGTAGTCCATGGGTCCTGTCTCTCGTTTGTCCGTATGCGGTCCGGGCCTTTTACCAGGGGTCGGACCAGTCGGGGCGGGTGGCGCGGGTGAGGGCTTCGAGATAGAAGTAGTCGCCCCACAGGGTGCCTTCGTCGACTCCGACGTTCTTGGGTTTGTCGTAGACGCCGTGCAACAGCAGCGCGTTGGAGCCTGGGTCGTCAGCGGTGGAGTACCGGTTGATCAGTGAGCTGAGGATGTCGGTGGCGGCAGCGCGGTAGCTGTCGCGTTGTGCGCCGTCGGGTAGCTGATCGGCGAGTTCGCTCAGGCCGCCGGCGGCGATCGCGGCGGCGGAGCTGTCGCGCTGCTGCGCGCTGCCGTCGGTGAATTCCAGGTCCCAGTAGGCGATGCGGTCGGCGGGCAGATGCGCCAGGAAGTAGTCGGCGCAGCGCTGTGCCGCCGCAAGGAGCGAGGTGTCGCCGGTGTGCCGGTGGTTCAGGGCGAATCCGTAGATGCCCCAGGCTTGTCCACGGGCCCAGCAGGAGTCGTCGGAGTTGCCCTGTTCGGTCTCGCCGCGTAGCGGGCGGCCGGTGGTCGTGTCCCAGTAGAAGGTGTGGAACGTGGTGCCGTCCGGTCGCAGGATATTGTCACACAGTTGGGCGGCGTGGCGCCGGGCGGCGTCGTGGTAGCGCGTGTCTCCGGTGGTCTGGCCGGCCCAGAACAGCAGCGGGGTGTTCATCAGGCTGTCGATGATGGTTCGGCCGCGCTGGCGCGGGTCCTGCAGGTCGCCCCAGGCCTGGATGATCCCGGCGGGTTCCAGGATGCGGGTCAGCAGGTGGTCGGCCGCGGCGAGCGCGGCTTGGCGCGCGGCGTGGTCGCCGGTGCGGCGCCAGGCGGTCACGCAGCCGAGGGTGTAGAGGAAGCCGAGATCGTGAGTGGACAGGTCGATGCGGCGCTCGACGCGTTCGGCGAAGCCGCGTACGTGTGAGGCCGCGGCGTCGCGGTACGCCTCGTGTCCGGTCAGGTCGTAGGCGAGCCAGAGCATCCCGGGCCAGAAGCTGGTGGTCCAGCCGACGTTCGAGCCCTCGGGCTGGTCACGTGTCGCCGGGCGCAGCCGGTAGGTGCCTTGGACGGTCGTATCGCCCGGGTAGCGTTCGCCGAACTCGGCGATGTTCGCGTCGATGATGCGCAGCGCGGCGGTCACCGCGGGCCCGGTCGCTTCGGCGTCGGGGCTGGGACGGATGTCGATCGCCGTCATGGCTGTCCTTTCTTCATGCGTTCGCGGCCCGCGGGGGGACGTTCGGGGCCGCGCCCGCGCGGCACGTGCGGCGTGGGCGGGTCAGGGTTGCGCTACTTAGCCGGGGATCGGTGCCAGTGCCTCCCGCAGTGTGAAGCGGCTGTTGGCCCAGACCAGGTACAGCAGCGGGGCCGCGGCCAGGCCGAAGGCGATCGCCGGATGGGTGGCGATAAGCGTTTCCAGCAGGGCGAGCACGGCCATGGAGAGGGCGGTCAGATACCAGCGGCGCAGCGCGAGGTACAGGCACGCGCGCAGCGCGTCGCGCAGCCGGACCGTCGGGCGCTCGGCGATCACCACGAGGGCGAGCAGCGAGGTCGCCGCGACCAGGACCATCGCCGTCACGAGTACCGGGATCGCGGCGGCCCCGACCCGGTGCCCCCACGCGGCGCGCACGTCCACGCCGAGCACCACCAGCGCGGCTGTGGCCAGCGCGCCGAGGGTGGTGGCGCGGCGCAGACAGGCGCGCCAGGCGGCGGCGAACGTGCGCACCACTGCGTTGCTGCGCTCGTCACTGAACGCGGAGAGAACGGCGAACGCGGCGCACAGTCCGGGCGCGCACACCGGCGCGACCAGCGCCAGTAGCGGCCAGGAGCGCGCCGGGTCGGTGGCCACCAGGCCGGCGACCAGCGGCAGGCAGCTGACGACCAGCAGCAGGTTCGTCATCAGCGCGACGTAGACCATGTCGAACACCGCGTCGAGCGTTTCGTGCTTGATCCGCATGGGTCATCCCTTCAGGCCGGTGGTCGCGATGCCCTCGACGAAGTAGCGCTGCCCGAGCAGGAAGATCACGGCGACCGGCAGCACGGAGAGCACCGAACCGGTCATGATCAGCGCGTACTCGGCGTTGTACTGCGAGATGAACGTGCTCAGGCCCAGCTGGATGGTGCGCAGGCTCGGGCTGCGCAGGTAGATCAGCGGGCCGAGATAGTCGTTCCAGGTGTTGACGAAGGTGAGCAGCGCGAGGCTGGCCAGCGCCGGGGCGGAGAGCGGCAGCATGATGCGCCGGTAGATGCCGTATTCGCTCATCCCGTCGATCCGGGCCGCCTCGCTCAGCTCCTCCGGAATCGACTCGTAATACTGCTTCATCAGGAACACCCCGAGCGCGCCGAACGCCTGCAGCGCGATGATCGACCACAGCGTGTTCGACAGCCGCAGGTGCGACATCAGGATGAACTGCGGGATCATGTACGACTGCCAGGGAACCGCGATGGTCCCGACGTAGACGAGGAACAGCGCGTCGCGGCCCGGGAAGCGCACCTTGGCGAATCCGTACGCGGCGAAGCTGCCGGTGAACAATTGCAGCACGGTCACCGCGAAGGACAGGACGAGCGTGTTCTTCAGCCAGGTCGTCATCTGCGACTTGCGCCAGATGTCGAGGTAATCGCGCCACACCACGCTGTGCGGCCACCACTTGACCGGCACGGTGACCACGTCGGTGTTCGTCTTCAGCGACGAGACGACCATCCAGTAGAACGGCAGCAGCACGGCGGCCGCCGCGGCGGTCAACACGAGGTAGATCAGGGCTCGCCGGACGGGGTTGGCGCGTTTGCCGGTCCGCGGGCGCGGCGTGGGGCGGGCCGGCAGTGCGGTGCGCGCGGATTCGAGCATCGTGCCCATCACTGGCTCCAGCGCTTGTTCGCCCGGAACTGCACGATGGTGACCACGAAGCACAACGCGAACAGCACGACCGAGATCGCCGAGGCGTAGCCGAACTGGTTCTCCTGGAAACCGGTCTGGTAGATGTACTGCGAGAGCACCAGCGTCGACTGGCCGGGCCCGCCGTTGGTCAGCAGCAGGATCAGGTCGAACACCTTGAAGCTGCCGATGGTCAGCATCACGGTGACGAAGAACGTCGTCGGCCGCAGTCCCGGGACGGTCACCGCCCGGAAGCGCTGCCAGGCGTTCGCGCCGTCCACCCGGGCCGCCTCGTACAGCTGCGCCGGGACGGTCTGTAGCCCGGCGAGGAAGATCAGCATGTAGTAGCCCATCTCCCGCCAGGTGCCGACCAGGATGACCGCAGGCATCGACCAGGTCGTGGACACCGTCCAGCCCGGCGGATGCGCCAGCCCGACCAGCCGCAGCAGCTCGTCGAGCGGCCCGTACTGCGGGCTGAACAGCATGTTCCAGACCTGAGCCGCGGCGACGATCGAGGTGATGTACGGGAAGAACGCGACGGTGCGGAAGAAGGCCACCCCGCGCAGCTTGCGGTTGAGCAGCAGCGCCAGGCCGAGCGCCGCGCCGAGGGTGAGCGGAATGTGCGCGGCGGTGTAGTAGAGCGTGTTCTCCAGCGCGGTCCAGAAGCTCGGGTCGTGGATCAGCCGCCGGAAGTTGGCCAGGCCGGTCCATTTCGCCGCGCCGAACACGTTCCAGCTGGTGAAGGCGAGATAGAACAGCACCAGCACCGGCGCCAGCGTGAGGACCGCGAAGCCGATGAAGTTGGGCAGCAGGAAGGACCAGCCGACCGCGGTGTTGCGCCACACCACCCGGCTGCGCCGGCGCCGCGCGGGCCGGGGCGGCCGGGTGGGGGCTTGCATCGTCGTTGCCATGGGTTCTCCCGTTCGCTCGGCTTCGCGGTCCCTGTCGCAACGATGCCTAACAGGACGGCGTCACTGATTGAGCACTTGGCTCTTGGAACGCGACTGCGCGTCGCTGATCGCGCCGTCGATGCTCTTGCCTCCGGACATCACCGCCGTGTGCAGGTCGTTGAGCAGGTCCTGCAACTGCGCCGTGTACTTCGAGACCGGGTTCTCCGGCTTGGTGTCGTGCGTGGCGAACGCGAACTTCGACAGCGCGTCGGTCGGCATGCCCTTGACCGCGAAGAAGTCCCTGGCCACCGCGGTCGTGTCGGCCGGGGTGATGCCGATACCGGCCAGCGACTTCGCGCCCTGCACGCCGGCCGCGTACTCGAGGAACGCCTTCGCGGCGGAGAGCTTGTCCGCGCTGATGGCCGGGTTGATGCCCAGGCCGGTCGGGTCGCCGAAGGTCACCGGCGTCGCCGAGGTTCCGGTGGTGCTCGCGTCGTACTGCGGCGCCGGCGCCATGCCCCACGGGAAGGTGTCCGCGTCGCCGCTCTTCTGCTGCTGAAGCAGGGTCGCGATGTACCAGGTGCCCATGAGCATCATCGCGGCCTGCTGCTTGCCGAACTCAGCCTGGTAGGTCAGCTTGTTGGTACTGACCGTGCCGAAGTTGGGCTGCGCGCCCGCGTTCTGCAACGCGAGCGCATCGTTGTAGTACGGCTTGAGGTAGCTGAAGTTGCCGCTGGTCAGGCTGGCGCCGGGGCTCTGGGCCAGCGCGAAGCCCTGCACGGTCGACTGCCAGATGTGCTGGTAGTCGCCGACCGCCGTCGCGCCCTTGCCCTTGAGCGCCGCGGTCAGCTGCTCGGAGACGCTCACGTACTTGTCCCAGGTCCACGAGCCGTCCGGGTAGGCGATACTCGCCTTGTCGAACAGGGACTTGTTGTAGAACAGCACCCAGGAGTCCTGCCGGTACGGGATCGCGTAGGTCTTACCGTCCACCTGGTAGTCGGACAGGCCGCCGACGTTGCTGCCCAGGCTCTTCGCCACGTCCGAGACGTCCACCAACTGGCCGCCGCTCTGGTACGTGTAGAAGTTCTTGAGGTTCTTGAGCACGTAGATGTCGGGTGCGGAATGCGCCGCCAGGTCCGCGATCATCTGCGTGTCGTAGTTCGTCGCGTCGTATTCCTTCAGCTGCACGGTCACATTCGGGTGCGCCGCGTGGAAACCGTCAGCGAGTGTCTTGAACTCCGGCGTGCTGGACAGGGTCCAACCGGCCATGGTCAGCGTGACCGGACCGCTGGGCACGCCGGCGCTCGCCGAGGCCGCGGGGGAGCCGCTGCTGCACCCGGCCGCCAGCAGCGCGGTCGCCGCAGTGAGGCCGAGCACGGTGGAAATGAGGCGCTTCATCCTCTCTCCTTCGAGACGAGGGCCCGCAATGGGCCCGGATCGTGCGTGATCGTGCTGCGGCCGTCGGGCCATTCGACTAGCACGCCGAGCGGGTCGTGAACGACGCGGCAGGGCCCGTATACCGGGTGGCCGCCGTTGCCGGACAGTTCGACGAGCGTGGCGACCCACGCTCCGGAGCGGACCGCGTGCTCGAGCCACGGGACGAGCACGGGGCTGCCGAGCGGACCGGCGTCCTGGTGGACGGACACGCCCGCGACGCTCGCGGTCCCGGACTCCTCATCCGCGGCGCCCTCGATCGGCACCGCCTGGAGGCTGGAGATCAGGCCGGCGCCGACGACGGTCGCCCGCGTCGCGGTGACCTCGCTCGGTGTGCCGCCGGCGACCGGCCATCCGGCGACTCGCAGCCGCAGTGCGGCGGGGTCGAGGCCGTCGCAGAGGTCGTCGATCTGCGCGACGCGCAGTTCCCAGGCCCCGCGCACCAGCGAGTAGACGGTGAGCTGCCCGGCCGGACGGCTGCGTCCGGCGCGGCCGCCGCCGTGGTCGCGCTGGTCCGGCTCGATGTCCACCC
>JBOHCW010000427.1:0-6569 GCA_050725375.1 Actinocrinis sp.
GGCAGGCCCCGATGCCGGGCGAGCCGGGCACGACGCAGACCATGCAGGCGGTCCCGCAGGCGGCCACCGACGAGATCCCGACGGACACCCCGGCCGGCCGCGCGGCACGGCTGCGCAAGTCGGAGCGCCGGGAGAAGTCCGCCGAAGACTCGGAGGGTCCCCAACTCGGCGACTGGGCGCCTGAACAGCGCAGACGCCGCTGGGTCAAGCCGGTCGCAGGACTGGCTGCGGTGGTGATCATCATCGGCGGGCTCGGCGGCGGCGCGTACTACTGGTCCCAGCAGCAGTACTACGTTGCATCCGATAACGGCCAAGTCGCCATCTACAAGGGTGTGAGCGGATCCTTCGCAGGCGTGCACCTGTCGCATGTGTACTCGAAGAGCCCCGAAGTCACCGTCAGCACCCTGCCGACGGCCAACCAGGACCAGGTGCGCTCGTCGATAAGCGCGACCAACCTTTCCGACGCGCAGTCGATCGTGCACACGCTGTCGGTGCTCAGCGCCGACTGCACCGCGTTGACCACTGTGCCGGACGCGTCCGCGGGCGCCGGAGCCCTGCCCAGCATCTCGTCCTCGCCGTCGGCGAGCGCGCACGCGTCGGGCACGCCGTCGGGCACCGGCAGGACCTCGCCGACCGCGAAGGCCACGAAGACCGCGACCACTTCCACCACCGGCACCGCGACCGTGACGGCCGCCCCGCCGGCGAGCCCGTCCGCGAGCCCGAGCGCCGGGGTGGCCGACACCAGCCAGCTGTCCGCGCAGTGCCCGGCGGGCTCGGGCGACGCGTCGGCCACCGGCACCGGCTGACGGACGCGGACCGGCGAACAGGGATGGCAGGAACGTGATGCGGATGACGAGCACGCCGGCGGCCGGCCAGGCACCACCGGCGCCAGGCGAGCCGTACGTTCCCAAGCGGCGCAACACCGAGGCGCTGCTGCTGCTGTTCGCGCTGGCCATCGGGCTGTTCGCGTACGCCGACGTCGGTGACGCGGCGACCGGGCGCATCCCGGCGGACCTGGTCCCCCTCGGCCTGGAGTTCGGCGCGGCGCTGCTGGCCGTGCACCTGGTGATCCGCCGGTTCGCCCCGTACGCCGACCCGGTGATCCTGCCGGTCGCGGTGATGATCAACGGGCTGGGCCTGGTGCTCATCCACCGGCTCGACCCGTACAACGAGGCCAACGGACTGGCGGCGAAGAGCGGCGCGGCGCCGAACCAGGCGATCTACACGATCCTCGGACTGGCCGTCCTCGCCGCCATCGTGATCTTCCTCAGGGACCACCGGGTCCTGCAGCGGTACGCGTACATCTCGGCGTTCGTCGGCCTGTTCGTGATCGCGCTGCCGGCTGTGCTGCCGGCCAGCATCTCCGAGGTCAACGGCGCGCGCAGCTGGATCCGGCTCGGCGGCTTCTCGGTGCAGCCCGCCGAGTTCGGCAAGCTGCTGCTGGTCAGCTTCTTCGCCGCCTACCTGCACGCCAAGCGGGACGCTCTCGCGCTCGCCAGCCGCAAGGTGCTCGGCCTCTACCTGCCGCGCGGCCGCGACCTCGGGCCGATCCTGGTGTGCTGGGCGTTCGCGATGCTCATCCTGATCCGGGAGACCGACCTCGGCGTCTCGCTGATGTTCTTCGGCGCCTTCGTGATCATGCTGTACCTGGCCACCGAGCGCACCAGCTGGCTGCTGTTCGGCCTGCTGCTGTTCGTCGGCGGCGCGACCGCGGTCGCGAACATGTCCTCGCACGTCATGGTGCGGGTGAACGCGTGGCTGCACCCGTTCTCCGATGTCACGGGGAACACCCGGCAGCTGGCCCAGTCGCTGTACTCGTTCGCCAACGGCGGGCTGTTCGGCACCGGGCTGGGGCACGGCTACTCGACTCAGATCGGCTTCGCCAACAACGCGGACTTCATGCTGGCCACCGTCGGCGAGGAGCTGGGGCTGGTCGGTCTGACCGCGCTGCTGGTCGCGTACGCGGTGATCGTGGTGCGCGGCTTCAAGATCTCGCTGCTGGTGCGCGACCCGTACGGCAAGCTGTTCGCCGCGGGCCTGGCCACCACCTTCGCGCTGCAGGTGTTCATCACGGCCGGCGGCGTGATGCGGATCATCCCGCTGACCGGCCTGCCGATGCCGTTCCTGGCGTACGGCGGCTCCGCGCTGATGGCCAACTGGATCCTGGTGGCGCTGCTCATCCGGATCTCCGACGCGGCCCGGCGCCCGCTGCCGCCCGCGATTCCGTTGAACGACGAGATGGCTCAGGCGGTGCAGGCGTGAACCGGCCGATCAAGAAGGTGGCGATCTTCTGCCTCGCGCTGTTCGCCGCGCTGTTCATCAATGCGAACTACATCCAGTTCGTCAACGCGTCCTCATACACGGCGCACCCTGACAACCGGCGCAACCTGATCTACGCGTTCCAGAACCCGCGCGGCCAGATCATCGTGGACGGTAAGGCGATCGCAACCTCCACGCCCACCACCGGCTCACTCAAGTACCAGCGCCAGTACACCAACGGTCCGCTCTACGCGCAGGCCACCGGGTACTACTCGGTCAACTACGGCAAGACCTCGATCGAGAATTACGAGAACGGCCTGCTTCAGGGCACCGACTCGCGCCTGGCCACCCAGCAGTTCCTCAACCAGCTTGAGGACAAGGGCAAGAGCGGCGGCTCGGTCGTACTCACGCTGAACGCCGCGGCGCAGCAGGCCGCTTACAACGGGTTGAAGAACCTGGGCGGCGGCAAGGAGATCGAGGGCGCGGTGGTCGCGCTCGACCCGAAGACCGGCGCGATCCTGGCGCTGGTCTCCGCGCCGAGCTTCGACCCGAACAAGCTCTCCTCGCACAGCGCGTCCGCGCAGACCCAGGCCGCGAACGCGCTGGCCGCCGACCCGCTGCAGCCGAGCCTGGACCGGGCGCTGGCCCAGACCTATCCGCCCGGCTCCACCTTCAAGATCATCACCTCGGCGGCCGCGATGGCCAACGGGCTCAACGGCGCCCCGGTCGACCCGAACACCACGATCCCCTCGCCGACCAACACCCTCAACCTGCCCGGCAGCAACTCGACCCTGTCCAACGACAGCGGAGAGACCTGCGGCAACACGACCCTGATCATCGCGTTCACCCGCTCCTGCAACACGGTCTACGGCCAGATCGGCCTGGACCTCGGCGGCGCGAAACTGCAGGACGAGGCGCAGAAGTGGGGCTTCAACCAGCGGGGCCCGTCCGTCCCGATGAACGCGTCCACCCCGGTGTTCCCGAGCAACATCTCGCAGGCCCAGGCGGCGCAGTCGGCGATCGGTCAGTTCAACGTACGGATGACCCCGTTGCAGGGTGCGATGATGGCGGCGGGCGTGGCGAACGGCGGTGTGATCATGTCGCCGTACCTGGTGAAGCAGGAGCTCGACACCAAGGGCAACGTGATGACGACCACGACGCCGAAGCAGGCGTACAACCCGATCACCGCGGACCAGGCGAACCAGCTGAAGGACATGATGGTCTCGGTCGTACAGAACGGCACGGGAACCGCGGCCCAGATCGGCGGCGTCCAAGTCGCGGGGAAGACCGGGACCGCGCAGCGTGGCGTCGGGCAGAATTCGCTCGCGTGGTTCCTGTCGTTCGCCCCGGCGGACAACCCCAAGGTCGCGGTCGCCGTTCTGGTGCAGGACAACAACCCGAACGCCGGCGACGTGTACGGCGGGACCCTCGCCGCCCCGATCGCGAAGGACGTGATCCAGGCGGTGCTCGGCTCGAAGTGAACCGCAGGCGGGTACGGACCGTGGTCCCGCGGCGCACGCACTGCGCGCCGCGTGCGCCCGGCTCTACTACGCGCCTCGCCCGCCGTGAAACAATCGCGCCGGGCGGGTCGCGCGTGCGAAGGACGGCGTGTCGCACGGCCGTGGTGAACCGGGCTGATCGAGCGGACGCGACCGCCGCGGACACCGGTGCGACAGGAACGAACGAACCGAAGCGGAAACGAGAGACGGAAACCCGGCGGATCGCCGGCCCCGCCGGGCGACCGGCCCGGGCGGGACGGCGACAGGGGAAGGGCTGACAGATGGAAGAGCCGCGTCGCCTGGGCAACAGGTACGAGCTCGGCGCGGTACTGGGTCGCGGCGGCATGGCCGAGGTGTTCATGGCGCGTGACATCCGGCTGGGCCGGGCGGTCGCGGTCAAGACCTTGCGCGCCGACATGGCGCGGGACGCGATCTTCCAGGCGCGTTTCCGCCGTGAAGCGCAGTCGGCCGCGTCGCTCAACCATCCCGCGATCGTCGCCGTGTACGACACCGGCGAGGATTACATCGGCGGCATCTCCCTGCCTTACATCGTCATGGAGTACGTCGACGGCTCGACGTTGCGCGACCTGCTTCACTCGGGCCGCCGGCTGCTGCCGGAGCGGGCCATGGAGATCACGTCCGGGGTGCTCCAGGCGCTGGACTATAGCCACCGCAACGGGATCATCCACCGCGACATCAAGCCGGCCAACGTCATGCTCACCCGCGCCGGCGCGGTCAAGGTGATGGACTTCGGCATCGCGCGCGCCATGGGTGACCAGGGCATGACGATGACTCAGACCTCCGCGGTCATCGGCACGGCGCAGTACCTGTCCCCCGAGCAGGCCAAGGGCGAGACGGTCGACGCGCGCTCCGACCTGTACTCGACCGGCTGCCTGCTCTACGAGTTGCTGACCGGCCGGCCGCCGTTCATCGGCGACTCACCGGTGGCGGTCGCGTACCAGCACGTTCGCGAAGCGCCGCTGCCGCCGTCGCACCACGACCCCGAGGTACCTGCCGTCGCCGACGCGATCGTGCTCAAGTCGCTGGGCAAGCACCCCGACGAGCGCTACCAGTCGGCCGAGGAGATGCGTGCGGACATCGAGCGCGCGCTCGACGGCCGTCCGATCGCCGCCGCGCCGACCCTGCTGGCCGGCTACGGCGCCGCCGCCAACGCGCCGACCCAGGTCGTGTCGAACGCGGCCGGTTACGGCCCAGGCGGGCAGAGCACGGCCGGTTACGGACCGCCGACGCGTTATCAGCCGCCGACGCAGTATCAGCCGTCGTACGAGGACCAGAACGGCGAGGACGGCCCGCGGCGCCGCGGCGACACCGCGGGCGGGCGCGGCAAGAAGGGCAACGACAAGACCGGGTTCATCATCCTGGGCGTCGTGGCCGTGATCGGCATCGTGCTCGCGATCGTGCTGTTCAACAAGCTGGGCAGCGGCGGGGGAGCCGGCACGTCCGCGAGCGTGCCGAACATCACGGGCAAGACCCTCACGGAAGCCTCGTCGGTGCTGACGGCCAACGGCCTCAAACTCGGCACGAACACCTGCAACGGCGACACGGCGGTCAGCGACACCGTGCAGGCCAACCACATCATCTCGCAGAGTCCTCAGAAGGACGCGACCGCGCAGAGCGGCCAGGCGATCGACTACTGCCTGTCGAGCGGCCCGAAGCGGGCGACGCTGCCGCCCGTCTCCGCGCTCAACAGCAACTCCAAGCAGTCGGTGGAGTCGTCGCTGAACGCGGCGGGCTTCAAGAACCTCAACGAGCAGAATCAGGCCAACGCCACGGTTCCGCAGGGCAACGTGATCGACCTGCAGGACGGCGCCGGCAAGTCGCTGGCCGGCCAGACCGTGCCGGTGAACACGGCGATCACCGTGGTCATCTCCGGCGGCCCGGGCAACGTGACGGTGCCGCCGGTCATCGGCCAGAGCTGCACCCAGGCCGAGACGACGCTGCAGAACGCCGGGTTCCAGACCTCGAACATCCCGCAGTTCAGCAACGACGTGCAGAGCGGCAACGTGATCAGCACCGACCCGGGCGGCAACGCCTCGGCCGCCCACGGCAGCACGGTGAAGATCTACTGCTCGACCGGCGCCTCGCCCAGTCCGAGCTCGTCGCCGACCGACACCACGGGTGGCGGTCCGGGCGGTCCGGGCGGCTTGATCGGCGGAATCGGCGGCGCGACGAGCACGCCGACCAATACCACCAACCCCGGCGGCAACTAGGTTAGGGCAGCTACTCAGCCCCTAGCTCCGGGCTGCGGTCAGCGCGACGGGGCCAATGCACCGGCCTTCTCTGAGGGCCTCGCACCCACGACGGGGGCGAGGCCCTCAGAGCGTTCCACGGCCTTGGCGTCGCCGCACACGGCGAGCCAGTTGGCGAGCATCCGGTGTCCGCCTTCAGTCAGCACGGACTCGGGGTGGAACTGCACGGCCTCGATCGGCAGCGCGGTGTGCCGGATTCCCATGATCACACCGGTGTCGGTCCGCGCGGTGGCCGGCAGCTCGGCCGGCAGCGTGCCCGGCTCGACGGCGAGCGAGTGGTAGCGGGTCGCGGTGAACGGGTTCGCCAGGCCCGCGAACGCGCCGGCCCCGTCGTGCGAGACCAGGCTGGTCTTGCCGTGCAGCAGTTCCGGCGCGCGGCCGACCACCGCGCCGAACGCGACCGCGATCGACTGCAGGCCGAGGCAGACGCCGAACAGCGGCTTGCCGGTCCGTGCGCAGTACCGGGCCATCTCGACGCACACGCCGGCCTCTTCGGGCGTGCCGGGGCCCGGTGAAAGAAGGACTCCGTCGTACCGGTCGG
>JBOHCW010000428.1:0-2050 GCA_050725375.1 Actinocrinis sp.
GCCGTCGAGGGGGCGCCGCCCGCGCCCGCGCCGCTCTGGTCGCCGGCCGACGAGCCGCCGCTGGACGAGCTTCCGCAGGCCGCGGCGGTGACGGCTACCGCGGCGGCCGCACCGGCCACCCCGGCCGTGCGCAGCAGCGCCCGCCGGCTCGAACCACAGCAGGTCTCGGTCTCGCCGACGCTCTGATGCTCGGTCACTTCCAGGGTCATCGCAATCCTCCTGAGAAAGCATAGTCGGGCGTCATGGCCGTCCAGCCTTGACCGCCCGACATTGGCACGATGTCCTGAGAAACGGATGAGCCCCAAGATCGGTTCAGTGCCCGCGCGGCTTTCCTGCGGCGCGTCCGACTTTCATCCGCGCGTCACGCAGCCTTCCCGGTCAACGCGGCAGGATCTCCTTGAGGAACCGGCCGGTGTACGAGTTCTTCGACTCGGCCACCTGTTCCGGGGTGCCCTCGGCGATGATCCTCCCGCCGCCGCGGCCGCCCTCGGGCCCCATGTCCACGACCCAGTCCGCGGTCTTGATCACGTCCAGGTTGTGCTCGATCACGATGACCGAGTTGCCGGAGTCCACCAGCCTGCCGAGCACGCCGAGCAGCTTGCGGATGTCCTCGAAGTGCAGACCGGTGGTCGGTTCGTCGAGCACGTACACGGTGCGGCCGGTCGAGCGGCGCTGCAGCTCGGAGGCGAGCTTGACCCGCTGGGCCTCGCCGCCGGACAGCGTGGTCGCGCTCTGGCCCAGGCGCACGTAGCCGAGGCCGACGTCGTTGAGGGTCCGCAGGTGCCGGGCGATGGCCGGGATCGCCTCGAAGAACTCCAGCGCCTCGGCGATCGGCATCTCCAGCACCTCGGAGACGGTCTTGCCCTTGTAGTGCACCTGCAGGGTCTGCTCGTTGTACCGGCGGCCGTGGCACACCTCGCAGGGCACGTAGACGTCCGGCAGGAAGTTCATCTCGATCTTGATGGTGCCGTCGCCCTGGCAGTTCTCGCAGCGGCCGCCCTTGACGTTGAAGGAGAACCGGCCGGGCAGGTAGCCGCGCACCTTGGCCTCGGCGGTCTCCGCGAACAGCCGGCGGACGTGGTCGAACACGCCGGTGTACGTCGCCGGGTTCGACCGGGGGGTGCGGCCGATCGGCGACTGGTCCACGTGCACGACCTTGTCCAGCTGGTCGACGCCCGCGACCCGGGTGTGCCGGCCGGGCACCGCGCGCGCGCCGTTCAGCTCGCGGGCCAGGTGCGTGTACAGGATGTCGTTGACCAGCGTCGACTTGCCCGAGCCGGACACGCCGGTGACCGCCACGAAGCAGCCGAGCGGGAAGCTGACGTCGATGTCCTGGAGGTTGTGCTCGCGGGCGCCGTGCACCGTCAGGACGCGCTTCTTGTCCACCGGGCGACGCTTCTCGGGCACTTCGATCCGCATCCGGCCGGACAGATATGCGCCGGTCAGCGATTCCTCGGAGTCCAGCAGGTCGGAGACGGGGCCGGAGACGACCACGTGTCCGCCGTGCTCGCCGGCGCCGGGGCCGATGTCGACGACCCAGTCGGCCACCTTGATGGTGTCCTCGTCGTGCTCGACCACGATCAGGGTGTTGCCGAGGTTGCGCAGCCGCACCAGGGTCTCGATCAGCCGGTGGTTGTCGCGCTGGTGCAGCCCGATGGACGGCTCGTCCAGGACGTAGAGCACGCCGACCAGGCCGGAGCCGATCTGGGTGGCCAGCCGGATGCGCTGGGCCTCGCCGCCGGCCAGCGTCGCGGCCGCGCGGTCCAGCGACAGGTAATGCAGGCCGACGTCGACCAGGAACCCCAGCCGGGCGTGCACCTCCTTGAGGACGCGTTCGGCGATGACCTTGTCCCGCTCGTCCAGCTCCAGGGACCCCAGCCAGGCGTTGGCCTCGCCGATCGACAGCGCGGACAGCTCGGCGATCGAGCGCCCGGCGAGGGTCACCGCCAGGATCTCCGGCTTGAGGCGGGTGCCCTGACAGGCCGGGCAGGGCACCTCGCGCATGTAGCCCTCGTACTTCTCGCGGGCGTAGTCGCTGTCGGTCTCGCCG